>CAZQYL010000037.1:0-13701 GCA_964597425.1 uncultured Ignavibacteriales bacterium
TTCAGTTCTTCTGCGAGTCTTCTATCTTCTTTACTTTCTCAAGTCTTCTTACATATCTTTCTTCAGGTTTAAATTTTGCGTTCAGAAAAGTATTTATCACCTCAACGGCAAGTGACTCACCCACTATTCCCCCGCCGAGGCAAATAACATTCATATCATCGTCTTCAACACCCTGGTGCGCCGAAAAAGCATCATGGCAAATACCGGCGCGGATACCCCTGAATTTATTTGCAGCTACACAGGCGCCTACTCCGCTTCCGCAGATTATTATTCCTTTGCCTCCGGCACCGCCCTGAATTGCTTTTGCCAATGCTTCTGCAATATCAGGATAGTCAACTGAAGCTTCGGAGTTTGTGCCAACATCAATTACATTATACTGCTTAGAAAGTAAAATTTTTAGTTTTTCCTTGAGGTTAAAACCCCTGTGATCAGCGCCGATAATTATGTTTTCCATAGTGCAAATTAATCATTAAACAACTAACTATCAATAAAATAAGCAGGTTAGTTTGTAGTTATTTTGATTATATGAATTTAGCTTTCAAACAGCTATATTAACATATAGATAATTGTATATTTCACCAACATCCCGATAAGAAGAGCAAGAATTAGTACATAGATTTAAAAACTTTATTGCTAGTTTCTTAATGACAAAAGAACTATCACAAGAAAAAAGATCTTCCGGCCAAAGCGCAGGGAGCACGAATATCAGGGTAAAGAATATCCAGGTTAAGAATATACAGGATAAAAGCGCTCATTATAAAGACACTTTTGATCTTGAGAGAAAAAAACACAGGGCATTCTTTACATTATTTCATTCCAGTCCGGTTGCAAAAGCACTTCTAGAAATAAATACCAACACATACATTGATGTAAACCGCGCATTCCTGAAACTGTTTGAATGCAAAAAAGAGACTGTTCTCGGCAGAAGTCCGGATGTTCTTGGTTTCTGGGCGGATAATTCTCAAAGGACCCGGGTTCTAAAAAATTATAGAAAGAACAAATTTGGTTCCTTTAATCTGGATATACTTTCACAAAAAGGAAAGATAAAGAATGTTATCATTTCAACTGAAAAGATAACATTGCTTAACAGCGAATATTTGCTTGGCTACATTATTGATAACACCGAAATTCACGAATATGAAAAACGACTGAAGGAAAGTGAGCACAAGTACCGCATACTTCTGAATAACAACCAGAATGCCATTTATGAATTTGATTTTAAAAATCTAAGATACAGCTATATAAGCCCTTCAATAGAAACCATACTGGGAATTCCGCCGGAAGTTTTTATAAAGAACAGGTATAACATAATTACACCTTTGCTTGATAAAGAGTACCGCAAAAAAATACGGGCGCAATATAAGCTGTTAAAATACTCAACGGGCAAAAAGAAAAAAAACTTCCGGATAGAATACCCGTTCACACTGAAGAATCAGAGTCAACTATGGGTAGCAGATAACCAGACTGTGATCTACGGGAAATCAGGCAAAGCAGAATGTGTTATCGGGAACATCTCAGATATAACAGCCCGGAAAACCAGTGAAATACTATTAAAGAAAAGCGAAGAGCAATACAAAGTTCTGTTTTACAGCAATCCGCTTCCTATGTGGATATATGACTTTAAGAGCCTTAAAATCCTGGCTGTAAACGATTCGGCGATCAAACACTATGGTTATTCAGAAGAAGAATTCCTTGGAATGTATCTTAAAGATATCCGCCCGAAAAAAGAAGCCTCGAAATTTCCCGGTTATCATAAACAGATAAGGGAGGAAATAAATCAGAAGAAATCATTTCATTCAGGTATTTGGAAGCACATTAAGAAATCAGGTGAAATAATTGATGTGGAAATTACCCGGACACCTTTGCAATTTGAAGGCCGCAAGGCAGTACTGATCCTTTCGAACGATATAACCGGCAGATTGAGATCTGAGGCTGCCTTGATAAAGCGTAACAGGGAGATAAGTGAGCTTTACCGCGCCGGCAAAGAGCTTTCCAAAACACTGGACCCGGATAAAATATATAACAGCATATACAGTATTATCAGGAAGATCATGCCGTGCGACTCAATGGTAATATCCGGTTATGACTCTATCAACAACAGAATAAAATGCCATGCCGCATGGATAGGCAGAAAACGTCTAGATGTTTCGGGATTCCCTTCTATTCCGGCAGATTTTTCGGGCAGAGGAATGCAGAGTAAAGTAATCAAAACCGGAAAATCAGAATTACTACTTGATTTTCAGAAAATAGTATCACAATCCAAAATTAAATTTTATTATAAACCTGATGGTTCTGTACATAACAGACCGGACGACAAGAATCTTTCTGAACAATCTGCAATTATCACCCCGCTGAAACTAAAGAACAAAGTTGTAGGAGTATTGCAGGTAAAGAGCCTGAAGGAAAATGCATACTCTGATAACGAGGTGAAAATAGTAGAATCGCTTGCGGCACAGGTTGCGGTATCTACTTCAAATGCCGATCTGTACCAGCAGGCACAGAATGAGATAAGAGTAAGGAAAGAAACAGAATCCGAACTGCTGAAAACCTCAGTTGAGATATCCAATATTTATGAAATTTCTAAGGATCTATCAGGTGCCTTGACGACTGAAGAAATAAACAGAAAAATATTCAGAATAATTAACACTTCATTTCCGGAGTGTGACATTGGCATTTCTGTGCTGGATGAAAAAGAAGAGAACATAATACTTAAGGGACTGTTTACCAATGGCAGAGAGATGGATACGTCCGTTCTGCCCCCGATCAAATTTGATAAGACGGGCAAAGGACTTCAAAGCGGAGTTATACTGGCAAAACAAACCAGGATTATAGAAAATTACAAAGATCATATAAAAAAAACAGGCGCACGGTTTTATATAAAAGATGATGGTACAGCAGTAAATGAAAAAGAAGATACTTTTGATATAGCCGAAAGCGCGATGATAATACCGCTGATATATGAGAAAAAGGTGATCGGTACACTTCAAATGCTGAACTACAGCAAAAACATCTTTTCTGAGAATGCTTTAAAAGTACTGGAATCATTGGCATCTCATATTGCGGTTTCAATTGTAAATGCCCAGCTACACGGCAAAGTACAGAACGAACTTCACGAAAAACAGCTCGCTGAAAAAGCTCTGCAGGCGAAAACAGAAGAACTGCAGATTCTATATGACGCGCAGCAGGTACTATCCGGTTCGCTGGATATTGACAGCATATATGATAATACATATAAAATAATTTCCGCCAAAATACCGTGCGATTCCATGATCATTTCAGCATACAATGATGAATTAAAGAACATAAAGATACTTTCTGTATGGGCAGATGGAGTGAAGCCCGATATTAACATCTTCCCAATTATACCTCTTGCCCCTGAAGGTCATGGTATACAGAGCGAAGCGATCAGAACAGGTAATTCGATCTTAATTGAAAATTACGCGGAGTATTACAAAAGGACAGTTACTGCATTAAGGTATACCAATGATAAACTGATAAAAGAGAAGAAACCAAGATACAAGTCGGCAATTGTTGTACCAATGAAACACGTAGGTAATATAATTGGCGTTATACAGCTGCTTAGTTACAGCAGGAATACATATAACCCTGCAAACCTTAAACTGCTTGAGTCGTTGGCAAGTCCTATTTCAGCTGCAACTTTTAATGCTTCATTGTACAAACAGGCACAGAAAGAAATTGCGGAGAAACAGAAAGCACGCGAAGAGCTTGCATTAAGGAACAGAGAGATAACACTTTTGTACAGCGCCGGCAGAGAGCTCTTAAGCACACTTAACCTTGAGGAGATATATGAGATATTATACAGAAAAGTGGTTGAGGTCATTGACTGCGATTCAATGATCATATCGGAATATCTAAAAAAATCGGAACTGATCATCTGCAAAGCAGCATGGGTTGAAGATACAAAGCATGACGCGAAGAACTTTCCTCCTCTGAAGATCGGAAAGAATTATAAAGGTACACAGGCTGAAGCCATAGTAACGGGAACTTCGCTGATAGTAAACAACTTCAGTGAAGTTATAAAAAGCAGAGACGATAAATATTATATTGATGACAAAGGTAAAGTACTGAATTATGACAGGTTGAAACAGCAAATCGATCCGGAAGACCCTGTTGTAAATTCAGCTATGTATATCCCTATGAAAATAGGAATGAACGTTATTGGAGTAATATCCGTATTCAGTTTCAAAAGAAACGCGTACTCAGAATATGATCTGAAGATACTTGAATCAATTACTGTTCATTTGTCAGTAGCGGCAGCGAATGCTGAGTTATATGATCGCGCACAAAAGGAAATATCGGAAAGAATAAAGAAGGAAGAAGAACTTAAACAGATACGCGGAAACCTGGAAAATGCCCAGAGAATTGCTCATTTGGGAAGCTGGATGTATGATCTAAAAGGAAACAAACTGTACAACTCGAGTGAATTGTACAGAATACTGGGACTTAAAGATGAGCCAGAGTTCTTTGATTTTGAGGAAGGAATGAACCATATACACCCTGAAGATAAAGAAACTACAATTGCAAAGATACAGAGCGCTATACAGAACGGGACATCTTACGAAAATGAAGACAGGATAGTTACCCCCGAAGGTGAAATAAGGAATGTAAGAATAATTGGTGAACCTATTTATAATGAGAACAAAAACATAATAGGCCTGCAGGGTACTTTGCAGGATATTACCGATATTAAACGGATCAATAATGAACTTCTGAAATCTCTGAACGAAAAGGAACTTATTTTAAAGGAAATTCATCACAGGGTAAAAAATAATCTGCAGGTTGTTTCAAGTCTTTTAAGGCTTCAGTCCGATAGCATTACTGATAAAGCAGCTATAGGTTATCTTAAGATGAGTGAACAGCGGGTAAAATCTATGGCTCTCATTCATCAGCAGTTATACAGAACAAAGGACCTTTCGCGTATAGATTTCAGAGAGTATCTCGAGGATCTTTGCAACTATCTTTTTTTTGCATATGATATTAGTTTTTCGAGGGTAGCGTTAAAAGTTGAAGTTGAAAATATATACTTCGGGATAGATACTGCATTGCCGTGCGGCTTGATTGTAAATGAACTTGTGACGAACTCAATAAAACATGCCTTCCCTGAATACAGTGTAGGTACTTTGACCGTAAAACTAACCCATGAAGTTACAGGTAAATACGTTCTGGTAATCCAGGATGACGGGAAAGGCGCTGATGCGATCAATTTTGAAAACAACACTACACTAGGTATGGAACTTGTGAAAACGCTTACAGAACAGCTTGAAGGCGCAATTTCGGTAGAATCAAGCAACGGTACAAAGATAACAATCACATTTTTTGATCAGAATACGGATTAACGACTAATCTAAATATCAATATCATGAATTTAATTTTTAAAAAAGCCCGTGTATTAGTAGTAGAAGATGAAAAGATCATCGCGAAGGATATTGAGTCAACCCTGAAGCGCATCGGTCATGAATCAGCAGGCAGTGTTGCCAGGGGCGAAGACGCATTGATAGCAGCTGAAAAAGAGCGTCCTGATATGGTCCTTATGGATATTACCTTAAAAGGAGAAATGGACGGGATAGAAGCCGCCAAGATCATAAATGACCGTTTCCATATTCCAATAGTATATATCACAGCGCACCAGGATGAAGATACCATTGAAAAAACAAAAGGTACAAATCCATATGGCTATATTACCAAGCCGCTTGATGACAGGGATCTTAGCACTGCGATAAATTCGGCGATGTACCGGCGGGATGTGGAATTAAAACTAAAAGATGCAGAAGAAAAGTATTTCCGGCTTTCCGAAAATGCTCCGGATATGATCTTCAGCCAGAATATTGCATCCAGAAGTTACAATTATGTGAATATATCCGCAGTTAAACTTACAGGCTACCAGCCAAAAGAATTTTACGATAAACCGGGGCTGCTTGAAAGTATTGTTGATCCTGAATGGAAAGCGCAGTACCTTTTCACGCTGAAAATGATACAGGATGCGAATACGCAGATACCATTTGAGTACATGATCACCCATAAGAACGGGAAAAAAATATGGATCAACCAGAGAAGTGTGGTGCTGAAAAACCAAAACAATGAGGCAGTTTCAATTGAGGCAATACTTACTGATATCACAGAAAGAAAGAATTATGAGCAGCGGCTTGAAGAAACTACTCAAAAACTGCGGGCGCTTTCCAACTATCAGCAGAAAGTAAGAGAAGAAGAGCGCCTTTACATCTCCCGGGAAATACATGACCAGCTCGGACAGGACCTGACTGTGCTTAAAATGGATCTTACGATGCTGGGGAAAAATGCTGCTAAAAATATTGATGGGAACCCTGCCCGGAAACCGGATGATACTGTAAGTGAACTTAAAAGGATAACATCATACATTGATGATATTATCAACAAGGTCAGGAAAATTGCAACTGAACTAAGACCGGATATACTTGATAAACTTGGCTTGACAGAAGCTATTGAATGGCATTCCGGTGAATTTGAAAAACGCACCGGAATTAAATGCAGAACAAAACTATGCGAAGATGAAATAATCCTGAATCCCGAAAAGTCAATATCTGTATTCAGGATCTTCCAGGAAACTCTGACAAATACCGCAAGACACTCCGGTGCCACAGAGGTTTTGATCGAAATGTCAGTGATGAACGGGTGGATGATACTTTCCATCAAAGATAATGGAAGAGGAATAACCCCCGCTGAAATTGAAAAAGGCACCTCGCTGGGCATACTTGGAATGAAGGAAAGAGTTCTTATCTTAGGAGGTATATGGGTTATCAAAGGTGAAGAAAATATCGGGACGACTGTACAGATAAAGGTACCGCTTAATTAACAGCTCCAAAGAATCACCGAATCTCTTACTGCCGGAATGAATGAAATTATTTCAGAAATTGAGTAATTTTCCCCTCATTTACTGGTTAAAAATTATGAAGTGAACTTGGTTTTAATTTTAATTAAATTTGCAGTTATTATAATTAAAACAAGATGAAATTAGAAGATTTATCACAAGAGCAGCGTGAAAAATTGGCTGAATTTGGTGTAAACACATGGTTTGTCATGGAGTTACTCGAAAATTTTGTCAATAATCCCAATTCAGTTGGTAAAGACTGGCAGGATCTTTTTACAGGTTTGAATATTGCTTCAAACGGGAAAATTTCGGTTCAGAACAAAAGGATCAACGGAGCATCCGGTATGGAAACGCCAAGCAGCACTGATCAAAACACATCAGGCAGCAGCGCACCTATGACCGTTAGTTTACCCCAGCCGCAGGAAGGCGAAGAAGCCATCCAGATAAAGGGTGTAGGCGAGAGGATAATAGAAAACATGACCTCAAGCCTTACAATTCCTATTGCAACATCTTTCCGTGCAATTCCGGTAAAGGTTCTCGAAGAGAACAGGCTTATCATAAATAACTACCTTAAAAAAACCAATAGCGGCAAGATATCATTTACACATATAATAGGATGGGCAATTGTAAAAGCAATTTCCTTGATCCCGGCTTTGAATAATGCGTATACAGTAATAGGCGGCAGCCCTCACATTATAAAGAAGAACAGTGTTAATTTAGGGCTCGCAGTAGATCTGGAAAAAAAGGACGGGTCACGTTCATTGATAGTTCCGAATATAAAAGGGGCAGATAAAATGAACTTCCGCCAGTTCTTTGATTCATACAATGATATTATTAACCGTTCCAGAAGCGGAAAGATCGAGATCTCCGATTTCCAGGGAACAACTATCACATTGACAAATCCCGGTACTATTGGCACAGTTGCTTCGCAGCCCAGGCTGATGGTAGGACAGGGAGCCATCATAGCAACAGGCGCATTAGATTACCCCGCTGAATACCAGGCTGTAACAAAAGATATCATTACTATGCTTGGCATAAGCAAAGTAATGAATATTACCAGCACTTATGACCACAGGATAATACAGGGTGCTGAATCAGGAATGTTCCTGCAGAAAATGCATAAACTGCTCATAGGCGAAGAATCTTTCTATGAAAATATCTTCAGCGATCTTAAGATGCCGGTTAAGCCTGTAGTCTGGAAACTTGATAACAACCCTGAAAATTTTGATGGTATCGATAATCTTGAAGAGATAGAAAAGCAGGCAAAAGCAATTCAGCTTATAAATATGTACAGGGTTCGCGGACATCTGCTTGCAAACCTTGACCCTTTAAAACCGATAGCAAAATATCACCCTGAGCTTGACCCGAATACTTACGGCTTCACAGTTTGGGATTACGACAGACAATTCATAACACCTCGGCTTGCAGGTTTAAGGACGGCTACGCTGCGTGACATTCTGGATATTCTGCAGAAAACGTATTGCGAAAATATTGGCGTTGAATATATGCATATCCAGGACCCGCAGGAAAGAATATGGCTGCAGGACAGAATGGAGCCGATAAAGAACCAGCCTACATTCACCAATGATGAAAAGAAACATATATTATACAAGCTGATCCAGGCTGAGAACTTTGAAAAATTTGTAGATAAAAAATACATTGGTCACAAGCGTTTTTCTCTGGAAGGCTCAGAAACAATTATCCCGGTGCTCGATTACCTTCTTGGGCTTGCAGCTGCTGATAAAGTTGATGAATTAGTGCTTGGAATGGCGCATCGCGGAAGACTTAATGTTCTGGCGAATATAATCGGGAAGAACCTTCAGGAAATATTTTCAGAGTTTGAAGATATCGCAGATGTTGATTCCGTTGAAGGCTCGGGTGACGTTAAATATCACCTTGGTGCTTCAGGGGTGTATGAAACTATCTACGGTGATGACATTAATGTTTCCGTCGCTTCTAACCCAAGTCATCTGGAATTTGTGAACCCCGTAGTCGAAGGAATTGTTCGCGCTAAACAAACCATGATGAAAGATACTGAAAGGAATAAATACATTCCTGTGGTTATTCATGGTGATGCCGCTGTTGCCGGTGAAGGTATTGTTGCTGAAACCCTGAACCTATCGCAATTAAGAGGCTACAGTACCGGGGGTACAATCCACGTTATCATAAATAACCAGATAGGCTTCACTACTGCGCCCGTTGATGCGCGTTCAACTGTATATGCATCAGACGTAGCAAAAATGGTACAGGCTCCGATTTTCCATGTAAACGGTGATGACCCTGAAGCTACTATGCTTGTTACAAAACTTGCATATGATTACAGGATGATGTTCCATAAAGATGTAGTAATTGATGTTTATAGTTTCAGGCGATTGGGGCACAATGAGTCAGATGAGCCTGCATTTACACAGCCTGTATTATATAAGGCAATCAGGAATCATCCCACGGTAAAGAATATATACCAGAATAAACTTCTGAATGAAAAGATAGTGACTGCCGATGATGTTAAGGGTATGGAAGAAAAGATCTATGAGATCATGGATAAAGGATATACCAAGGCACACGAACGCGAGATGGTGTTCAAATCAGATACGCCTATAAGACTTACTGATGAACAGGTAAGTGTTCTGAGATCAAACCAGCTTGCTAAAATCACAATGGACGAGCTCAACAGGGTTGTTGATATTATCACTACTCTGCCGGAGGATTTCCATCTTCACCCGAAACTTAAAAAATTCATAGAAACCCGTCGGGAATTCTTAACCGGGGATGTACTTGTCGACTGGTCATTTGCTGAAGCGCTGGCTTTCGGTACACTGCTTATGGAAGGTGTTCCTGTAAGACTGAGTGGTCAGGATAGCGCAAGAGGAACATTTTCACAGAGGCATATTGTATTAACCGATATGGAAACTGAGAAAGAAATTATTCCTCATAACAATATTGCCCCTGAATTGGCACAGATCGAGCCGCTGGATAGTCTTCTTTCGGAAGCTGCGGTTTTAGGGTTCGAGTTTGGTTACAGTACCGCCGATCCGCTTTCACTTGTATTGTGGGAAGCGCAGTTTGGAGATTTTGCAAATGCAGGCCAGGTAATAATTGATAACTTCATAGCTGCATCACAGGATAAATGGAACTTACCGAGCAATATGGTGCTGTTATTGCCGCACGGCCAGGAAGGACAGGGTCCGGAACACTCAAGCGCAAGACTTGAGAGATTTTTGACACTTTGCGCAGATGATAACATGACTATCTGTAATCCATCAACACCCGCACAGTATTATTACCTGTTAAGATCACAGGGCAAGTACAACAACAGGAGACCGCTGGTTGTTATGACCCCAAAGAGTCTGCTGAGACTGCCAGAGGCAAGATCACCAAAAAGTGATTTTGCAGGAGGAAAGTACAAGCTTGTTATTGATGATGAGTTCATTACAGATAAATCTGAAGTGAAAAGAGTTATCTTAACCAGCGGCAAGTTTTATTATGACCTGGCTAAACACAGAAAAGAAAATGGAATCACAAATACTGCTATTGTCAGAATAGAAAGATATTATCCGTATCCTTCAGAAGAGATCAAAGCTGTACTGAAGACATATGTGAATGCAACAGAGGTATTGTGGTCACAGGAAGAACCGCACAATATGGGAGCACTGATATTCATGTCATACAGGTTAAAACGCGACCTGAGGGAGCTTGGCAGCAATATGATCCTGTACGGTGTAAGCAGGGATGAAAGTCCTGCACCGGCGCCCGGTTCACATTCAATATTTGACCAGACCCAGAAGAGGCTGCTTGCTGAAGCGTTTTCTGAAATAAATAAAGTAGTTGATGTAAAATAGCATTTTTGATAGAATTTGACACGAAAGGAGAACAATTGTTCTCCTTTTTTTTGACCGGCTGCAAACAATCATAGAATTCCCTGATAAATATCTTTGCGGGATGGATAGAACTGTTAACTCCGTAGTTTAGGAGTGCTATGTACGACATAACCCGTATCGTTATTTACATCCGCTAACTTTTGCATTATTTTAGTATTGTAATTGATATAAAACATGACAACCTTTACTTCCATAGAGGTGAAATTATGAACACTGACATAACAGCATTCAAAAAAAGAAGCAATGTCTTCATTGCCGGAACATTGACAATTTTTCTTGTGATCATAATTATCGGCTTTATCTTTGGCTGAGAAATTGTGAGAGCATGTATCCGGCAAAAACGAATTCTGCTGTCTGAAACAGGGCAGCAGAATTCATAAAAACAAAAATAACGATATATACCCTATCGTCATTCATTTAAAGCAAATAGAATTAATATAACGGGTTAAGGTGATTGTCCTTAACAGGCATGAGTAGTAATTTGTTAATGAAAGAGAACAATAATCATTATTAAAATCCAGGGAGATTTCAGGATATGAACACAGAACAAATCAACAAACAGCAGACCGACCACCAAATGACACAGGTAAAAAAAAGCAGTAATATCTATATTGGAACCACAATATTTTTGATGCTGGCAATTATTGTCATCGGTATTGTATTCGGGTAAGAGTGTTTTAACATACTTATTTTCACCATAAAGGCTTTGTCTGACGGACAAAGCTTTTTTTATTCACTGCAATACTGATCCTTATGCCTTATCATACTTTTCAGAAACATTTCCACAGCTCATAAAAAAAGCTCAGAAGTAATAACTTCTGAGCTTAAGAAAAAGTCGGGGTGAGAGGATTCCTCCAAGGGAGTCCCTTCGGGAGAACCTCCGGCCACGTAAAAATTCATTGCATAACCCTTACTTGAACATAATTGTGTTAAATAAGGGAAAACCTTATTGTGACCTGAAAAAAACGGTCAATACCGACTGAATTATGTAGGTGAATCAATTCATTGTCGGGGTGAGAGGATTCGAACCTCCGGCCTCCTAGTCCCGAACCAGGCGCTCTACCGGGCTGAGCCACACCCCGAAATGCATAAAAACAGCAAATTAAGGTTAAAAACAACACTCAATATGATATTATACTGCATTTGAAAAATGAATAATGCAATTATACGGATTTTTTGAGATTAGTTATATACCTTTTTGAGTCAAGTTTTTTCTTTCTCCTTGCATAGATAAACCAGCTTCACATCAATAATCATTCAGGTTCGAACAGTACAACATAAATATTTTTACACTATTATTTTACTTTTTTCTTCGATATTCCAAGCGGTCCTGCGCGGTTTATGATAGCATCCAGGCTTCTATCCAGTTTTGCTGCGATCTCTCTGGTTGGAATCTTCCTGTAATTCTGCCTTATATATTCATCATCGGCTGCAGACCATGCACGGGGCGTACGTCTTAAACGCAAGCCCGATTTAATAGCTTTCTGAAAAACTGCTATTCTTGTCATACCCAGATCTTTTGCAATCTGCACATAAGTTTTCTTCTTGAAATTCTTCTTAAGGTATTTCGTTTCCTCACTGGTCCATAGGTGCCATACCTGCGGCCTTCTCAAACCCATCTTCCATGCCTGGAAGTGTGCTGCGGGTCTCGTCTTGTTCAGTTTGGCGGCAATTTCATCTATGGAATACTTCTTATCTGTCCATAACTGCTTTAACAGTTTCAACTGTTCATCTGTCCATTTCTTTGGTTTAGGAACGTAAATATTCAATTGCCGGGCTTTGTTATCAACAGAAGCTACACTGCGTTTGAGTGATCTTGCAATTGAATCAGCCGGTTTTGTTGAGTAATTTTTGAGCAGGTAATTAACCTCGAATTGACTCCATCGTTTTATTGAGCCCGAATGTATACCGAGTGAGTTTGCCTTTGCAACTACTGAATACGCAGGATGCCCGGTTCTTTTTGCAACATATTTCGCACCTTTTTCTGAATATTGTTTCTTAAGGATCCTTAAATGATAACTCGTCCACTTCTTCATCGGCCGCTTTTTGTCACAAAATTAGCAAAGCGCGTTTTAAAATAAAACTCCAAAAAATGAGTTTGAAACCAATTATAAAAGCGGCCGGGGAATTAAAGGTAAAATATTTATAATGCGTACGAAAACGGAAAACACGTATATTTACTCGAACTGAAATACTAAAAAAAAGCCCGTTAAAATAACGGGCTTACTAATTTCGTGAAAATCAATTTGGTATTGAAATTTGTTTAAGCTATATAAGGACCCCCTTCCTGCAATTCTGTTTAACAGTCGGTTACATTCTAAATACTGTATGCATTCTCTTTCATAACAAACTCCTGCAGCTGAAACTTACAACCCGGTGGCTTGCCACCGTTTTGTGTATTAATTCGCAATATTGTAAACAAACAATAAAGCAAACAATACTGCCAGCAGGTAGATTAATGGTTCAATTCTCTTAATTGTATACATGATAATTTAAAGAATAAAGGTTCACAAATTACTTCCTTACAAATATAGTTGTAAAAACACAGCAATTGCATAACCTTAAAAAGGTATAATTTGAAAATACTTATCATATTTCAGATGACATACTGTACATATGGTATCCACTATCTCAAAAACAATCTGATATTTTTTTCCTGACTTCATGAGCTTACAAGGCTTATAATTTATGGTTAATTTCTATATATTTAAAAAACAAAATCAGGATTTATGGAACCACAGCACAATTATACTCCCGGGGTTAGCGGAATGCAGCAGCAGATCTACGGAAGAAAAAAATCGAAAAAGGGATGCTTCATCATTGGCATGCTGATATTACTAATTATGGGAGGCGGCGGAGCCTACTTAGTATATTATATTTATAATAAAACCAGCGGCAAGATCGAAGAAATTACCGACAAATTCAAGGATCTGAATAACAAAGATAAGTTCATAGGTA
>CAZQYL010000038.1:0-13534 GCA_964597425.1 uncultured Ignavibacteriales bacterium
GAGGTATGTGGAGAGCAAATAAACATCTTACAAGTCCACCAAGCTTAACTTGCGGGCCTGTTGATCCGAACAGGAATTTTGGTACGTACCAGTTCTGGAATTCAAGCAATAACGGTTCAAGTACCGATCCTTGCAGCGGCGGACAGGGAACATACAGGGGAACACTGCCGTTTTCCGAGCTTGAAACCCAGAACATTAAAACATTTGTAAATTCAAGAAGTTTTAAGACAGCATTCAGCGCTCATACATATGGTAACTATTTGATTAAACCATGGTGCTGGCAGGATCCAATTGGAACACCTGACGATGCAATGTACACCCAGTTCCTGGCAGATATGCAGGCTACCAACGGTTACACCGTGGGATTTCCTTCACAGACTGTTGGATATAAAGTAAGAGGCGGCACTGATGACTGGTACTATAACGACTCAGGTCATACAAAAATATTTTCATTCACACCTGAAACAGGTAACAGCTTCTGGCCGGCACAGTCGGAAATTATTCCGCTGGCACAGGGAATGTTATTTTCAAATCAGTACCTGGCATTAATTGCAGGACCGTATGTAAGCCCGCTTACAAAAGGATTTAACCAGCCTACTTATACACCCGGACAGACCGGAACATTCAAAATCAAATTCCGTAACAAAGGTGTTATGACTGCAAATAATGTTAAAGTGACATTAACTCCTCTGAATGGTAATGTCACTATTCCAACGCAGCAGTATACTTATCCAAGTCTTGCAACGTTTGCATCAGATAGTTCGACTTTTAATTTCACAATATCAGGCGCTGCTCCAAACAACTGCGGAATACCGCTCAGTTTAACAATTAAGCTTGATACAACAACAATTTATTCATCTGCGGAATATATCCTGGTTGGTTCAGGCACAGTCACATTAAATGATAATGCTTCAACCTTCAGCGGGTGGACAACGAACGCTGCATGGAATATCACCACAGCACAGTTTGTTTCATCACCATCATCATTTACAGATAGCCCGACGGGTAATTATGGCAATAATATTAATACCAATATGACCCTGGCGGCTGCAGTCAATGTTTCAACAACTCCGGTTGTTTATCTATCTTTCTGGCACCGCTATGCAACAGAAGCGGGATTTGATTTCTGTTATGTTGAAGTATCAAATGATAACGGTGCAAACTGGCAGCAGGTGGCTTCTTATAACGGAACAATGACCACCTGGACACAGCAGACATTTGATATAACTTCTTATGCCGGAGGTTCAACACAGCTTAAGATAAGATTCAGGCTTACATCTGATGCCGGTTTGACAGGTGACGGATGGTACATAGATGACGTAAAACTGACTAACTACTGCGGAACGCTTGTTGGTGTACCAGGCAATAATAATATTCCGCTGGTTTATGCGCTTGAACAGAATTATCCTAATCCGTTCAATCCCGCAACAGTGATAAAATACCAGGTGCCGAAAGCATCAAATGTTAAGATTAGTATTTTTGATATTCTTGGCAAAGAGGTTGCTACATTGATAAACGGCAAAGTAGATGCCGGTTACCACCAGGTTGAGTTTGACGGCAGCAATTTTGCAAGCGGTTTATACCTCTACAAAATTGAAGCTGATGGTTTTACTGATGTAAAAAAGATGATATTAGTTAAGTAAAAAAATCATTAAATTGCATTTAATTAAAAGCCTGCTTTAAAAAAGCAGGCTTTGTTTTATCAATAATTGTTTATCACTATGATCAAAAAAATAATATTTTCCATTTCGGTTTTAATGCTGATTCTTTTGACAGCAATGATGTTCAGAAGCAATGAAAATTCAGTTTATTCAGGAAATGTGCAGCAGAATGTAATTGATATAAAAAGAACCTGCGGTACAATGGCTGACCTTGAAATGCAATATAAGCTTGATCCAACATACAGGCAGCGTATGGCTGACATGGAAAAATATGTCGAAAAATTCACACAGGAATTCAGCCATAAAGAAGGTGATCTGACCGTGATAACAATACCCGTTGTGGTTCATGTGGTTTGGAATACACCGGTGCAGAATATTTCAGATGAACAGATACTTTCCCAGATTGAAGTATTGAATAAAGATTTCAGAAGATTAAATGCTGATACAACAAATACACCTGCACCATGGAAATCACTAGGAGCTGATTGCCAGATCGAATTCAAGATGGCAAGACGTGACCCCAGCGGGATACCGACGCTTGGAATAACCAGGACACAGACCAGCATCACGGAATTCGGACAAAGCTCTGCTTTAAAATTCACCGGTTCCGGCGGTCACGATGCATGGGATAGAGACAGGTATCTGAATCTCTGGGTCGCAAATCTTGGAAGCCAGCTTTTAGGTTACGCAACTTTCCCCGGCGGGAGCCCGGCTTTGGATGGTGTTGCAATAGGTTACAATTATTTCGGAACGGTAGGCACACTTTCTCCGCCATACAACAAAGGCAGAACGGCAACACATGAAGTCGGACACTGGTTATGGCTTTATCACATATGGGGTGATGATAACGGTTCATGCGGCGGTTCTGATCTTGTTGGCGATACGCCAAACCAGGCAGCTGAATTTTACGGATGCCCCGGATATCCGACAGTTGACGCATGTTCACCAAGCGCGCCGGGTGTTATGTTCATGAATTATATGGACTACACAGACGATGCCTGTATGAACCTATTTACCAACGGACAGCTTATCAGGATAAATTCTGCAATGAACGGTCCCAGGCTTCCTTTGCAGAGTTCAAACGGGCATATTGATATAAGCGGTATGCCGATCTGTTTGTTCAAAGCGGATAGTGTATCTATACAGTACAACAATCCTGTTAATTTTTCTGATCTCTCAGCAGGTATCCCGACCGGCTGGCAATGGACCTTTGCCGGCGGATCGCCATCAACATCAACTTCACAGAATCCGACTGTAACATATAATACACCTGGTCTTTATACGGTTAAACTAAGGGTATCAAACAGCTTTGGTTCAGATTCACTTACAAAAACTTCTTACATCAGGGTTCGCGGAGCTTCAATGTCAAGCTTTAATGTATTGGATCCGCCAACATTTACAAGACTTGGTGTAAACTCAGGTGATACTTCGAGGGCTGTATTCAAATGGCAAAAAAGCTCAACAAATAATACTGTTAATTATAAGATCAAATTAAGAAAGATAGGCGGTACAACAGATTACCTTTTCACTTCAAATTCAAACGGTCTGGATACTGTGGCCGGGGTAAGAAGAAGCCTTCTGGACTCAATCGCAGTGCAGATGGGTGTTACAGGTGATTCAGTCCGTTGCACATGGCGCGGATGGGCTTATAACGGTATCGATTCGTTGCAGTCCGCCAATTCATTTATCATAACACTGGTTCGTTCGCCAATAGGCATACAGGTTATTTCCTCAGAGGTACCTCAGAAATTTGCGCTGTATAATAACTATCCAAACCCGTTTAACCCGGTTACCAGGATAAATTTTGATATTCCCAATTTAAGCGGGGATAAAAAAGTACAGGTTGCAATTTATGATATTCAGGGCGGCCTTGTTGAAATGGTGGTTAACCAGGAACTGACTGCGGGTAAATATTCCGTTGACTGGAACGCGTTGAAATATTCAAGCGGCGTTTATTTCTACAGGGTTACAGCAGGAAACTTCACCGATACAAAAAAAATGATACTTGTAAAATAATTTTCTAATTTCAGCCCCGCAAAAAAACTTGCGGGGCAGTTTATTCTAAACTGCAAATGCCCTTCATTAGTAGTTCAATAATGTATTTTTTTATTCAGTTCTGTTAACTAAATTAAATTCATGAAGTATTATATTGCTGCTCTGTTTGCTATTGTAATTATTTATTTTTCAGGATGTTCAGGTATTACAGTTGATAAGAAGATCAACGTAAGCCCTGATGACTGGGTAATGTCGGGCGGGTCGCCTCAGCAGCAGCATGTATCAAAATATGTTCTTGCCCCGCCGCTGAATTTAATGTGGGATTACAATATTGAAGGCGGAGTAGGACCTGCGGGCATAACTGCCAGTGATGCGGTGGTATTTGTAAATGCTCTGCAGGGTGAGCTTTTTACATTTGATGTCAATTCAGGCGGTAAGATCGGAAATCTTAAATTCCTTGGTAAAGATTGCAGCACCGCTCCACTTATTTTAGGCAAAGATGTAATTTGTACTTACGCAGGCGATAAAAAATATTCAATTGTTTCTTATGACCTCATGGCAGGAAAAATTAACTGGCGGAAGAATTTCGGTGATATACAGACTTCACCTATACAATATGACGGCTATGTTTATTTCGGTAACCTTGGTGGAAGCTTTTACAAGGTAGATGTAAGCTCAGGTAAGCTTAAATGGAAGTTTAATTCAAAAGGACAGATACACTCAACCTGCGCAATTAACGGTACAACAGCAGTATTTGGAAATGATAAGGGGTATATTTACGGGATTGATATAAATACAGGCACTGAAGTGTGGAAAGTGGATACAAAACTGCCCGTGATATCAACTCCGCTTATCAACAATGAAATAGTTTATATTGGCAGTAATGATTCCAATTATTACGCTTTATCGCTTGATAGCGGTGCCATAAAATGGAAAATTAACCTGCACTCAAAACTTATCGGCGGCTCGGCAATTGATGCAAATGGAAATTTGATAACCGGCGCTGTTGATGGAAGTATTTATTCTTTAAGCCCCGGAACCGGTGAAGTGAACTGGAAAACTCCCACGTACGGAGCAGTTATATCCAGCCCGGTTATTTCAGGGAATTACATTTACGTTTCATCATATGACAGCTATGTATATTCTTTGGATGCATCAACTGGTAAAGTTCTATGGAGCAGTATGCTCGAAAATAAAGTTAAAACAACACCCGTGATATGGAAAGAATACCTTTTTGTTGCAGCGGATGAAATAGTTTACTGTTTTACAAGCAAAAATGTTGAAAAGAAATATTAAAATATTAGTTTGTTTACTGGTTTTTCTTCCTGTGTTGAGTTACGGGCAGGATAGCGCTTCTGTATATTCAGATTCAGTGAAAATTGATTACAATTTCATTGACTCATATCCTCAGAATGCATTAGTTTATGTGAACGATGAACACATTGGCAATACGCCGCTGTTTTTTACATGGAAAGACAGTACTTTCCCCAAACAGCTCAAGATAAATCTGAAGGGTTTCCCGGAGATTTCGGAAATTATTCAGAGCAATAAAACACTTAAGATGAAGTATAATCTGAATCCTGTTAACAGCAAAATGATTAATGATATCGTAAAGGAAGATAAAGAGCCGTATTTTAAAACCAAAAGAAAGGTCGTGCCGATTGTCCTTTCTTCAATACTTGCAGCAGGCAGCGGCATAGCCGCGTTTTATTTTAAATCGCAGGCATCAGAAAACCAGAAGAATTATGATATTTTCGGCGATCCGGCAGAGCTTGAAAAGAAGAAAGATAACAACCTGCTGGGGGGAATATCAATTGTTGCATTCCAAATAGGATTTGGTGCTTTAATGTACTTCCTGTTCCTTGATTAACACTTCAGTCAGCTATTTATAAGAGAAATGTTTTGATACAATTGCAAAGCTTGTATCATATCTGTACTGTACATTAAAATGCCCGCCGTTAAATTCCTGGTGAATATATTTAATGCCGCTTTTCTTCAGCTTGTCACAATATATCCTTGCTCCCGCCTGAAGTTTAAATTCATCTTTAACACCGCAATCAACATAAATCAATTTCAGTTTCTTCAGGTTAGTTCTATATTTTGATACCTGCCTTACAGGATCAAAGTCCAGCCATTTTTTCCATATTTGCGGAATTATCTCACCTGTGTAAACATCAAAGGGCAGATCAAAGTTGTATTCTCTACGTTTCGGGTTAGGGGAGTAACAAGCTGACATTCCGATTGTATTAATGATATTATGAAAATCACCGCTCTTTGGCTGCTTGTTATTTATCTCGGTCTTTATGAAATTTTCAACGGCTTTGTGACCCTTGCCGTACTTTTGAATCAGCACTACAAACTCCGCGAAATGCTCCATGTAGCAATACTCAAACGCAGAATCACCCGAATGAGTTGCCATTAAACCAAATGTACCCGGATTACGCATTGCAAGCCACATTGCTCCATACCCGCCGGATGATTTACCGATAATGCATCTTGATGATGCCTGAGGCAGTGTCCTGAAATTGTTATCAATGAAGGGCACAATCTCTTTTACCATGTAATCTTCATACCTGCCCGTGGCCGCTGAGTTTACATACTGCGAGCCGCCGTACTTTGTGAAACAATCAGGCATTACTACTATCATTTCTTTGATAGCTTTCGTTTTTATGAGCCTATCTAGCCGCTGCTGAATGTTCTCTGAAAATGGTGCCAGGTTCATATTCAGCGCGCCGTAGCCGGTGAAACCGGCTATGAGGTACATAACGGGATACTTTTTATTTCCATTATTGTATGATGGCGGCAGGTAAACAAGGACTTTCCTTTTGAACGGATCATTCAAGGGATTACCTTTTAATACTTTGCTTGTGTGATCCAGTACTCTAACTTCGCTTGTCATAAAATTACAGGTTAATTTTCCAGTCTTTGATTTCTTCAAAAGTGCGGTAATCGGTAAGATCAAAGTGCAGGGGAGTTATAGAAATATAATTATCTTTCACAGCGGCTACATCAAATTCATTTGAATCATCACGGTAAACCATCTTGCCTGTCAGCCAGTAATATTCCTTGCCATGCGGGTCTTTCCGCACTTCAAAGCCGTCTTCCCAGTATGATTTGCCCTGCTTGGTTATCTTCACTCCTTTAATATCTTTTATCGGGATATTCGGAATATTCATATTCAGCAAGGTACCTTCATGCAGGTTGATCTTGTCATCTTCCCACATTTGTTTGATAATATCTGAGGTGATCTTTGCCGGTTCGATGAAATCAACTTTTTCAAATGTAGTTAATGATACCGCAATTGATGGTATTTTCAATATGGTTCCTTCAGTTGCTGCTGATACAGTACCTGAATATATAATATTTATAGCGGTATTTGCACCGTGATTGATACCTGATACAACCAGATCGAATTTTACATCTTTAAAAAAATACAACACGCCAATTTTTACAGCGTCAGCGGGTGTGCCTTCAACGGCAATACCGTAAAACTCCCCGTCTTTGGTGTGTTCGTAGGTCCTTAAAGGATAAAATATAGTTATTGAGTGTCCTACCGCGCTTTGCTGGGTGTATGGAGCAGATACATAAACATTCGCGAAAGTTTTAAGCTGTTCAACAAGTCTCTGTAATCCCGGGGCTTCGATGCCGTCATCGTTTGAAACAAGTATATTTGGTTTTCTTATCATTTGAATGAATAAAAATAGAATTGTGTGTGTAATACATATTGCGTGAAGTCCGTTATGGCTACTGATGCAATAGCATCCATATCTCATCCAGCAGCTTCGGGAGATTTTCTCCTGTGACTGAGGATATGTTCATCACTATTGCTTTAACTTTGCTTTTTCCTTTCGGGAATTTGATCTTTGCAAGGTCCTTGATCTGGTCCGGGGTAAGTCCGTCAATTTTCGTAAAGCAGATCATCCTTGGTTTTTCAAGCAGCTTTTTATCATAGCTTTCAAGCTCGTTAACAAGTATTTCATAGTCTTCTTTTTTGTTTTTCTTATATGGTATCAGTGTCGCATCCAAAAGAAATACAAGCACCTTTGTACGTTCTATGTGTTTCAGGAATCTGATACCAAGCCCTTTGCCGGTATGCGCGCCCTCAATAAGACCGGGGATATCAGCAACAACAAAACTCTGGTAATCTTTGTAACGCACTATGCCAAGATTTGGCTGTAATGTTGTGAAAGGGTAATCAGCAATTTTTGGTTTTGCCGCAGATATCTTGGAAATCAATGTAGATTTCCCTGCGTTAGGGAGTCCCACCAAACCAACATCAGCTATGAGCTTCAGCTCAAGCTCAATTTCTTTTTCTTCGCCCTTAATGCCGGGCTCGGCGATTCTTGGTGCCTGGTTGGTTGAAGTAGCGAATCTTGCGTTTCCTCTGCCGCCCTTACCGCCTTTTGCAGCAAGGTAACTATCACCATTTTCTATTAGGTCAGCAAGAATGTAGCCGTTAACGGCATCTTTTATCAAACTTCCGCAGGGTACAAGTATTACCGTATCCTGTCCGCTCTTGCCGGTCTTATCGCCGCCAAGGCCGTGAGTTCCGTTCTGAGCGCGGTACGTGCGCCTGTACCTGAAATCAATAAGTGTTGCCAGTGAATTATCAGCTTTAAAGATAACATCGCCGCCTTTGCCGCCATCGCCGCCGTTGGGTCCGCCTTTAGGCACATATTTTTCCCTGCGGAAGCTTATGCAGCCTCTTCCGCCATCACCGCTTTTAATTGTAATTTTCGCGCTATCTATAAGCATTTATACTGCCTTATTCTTTCCGTTTGATGCTTCGTTCTTATTAAAGTGATTCTGGAAAATATCAACAAATTTTACAGCAGCATCTGAATAGAAATTCACTTTTCTATCCCTGTATAGTGTATCGATAAATAATACAGCGTCATCCCAAGTACTCTTATCCAGGATATGATTTACATTTTCCCGGAATGTTTCTTCATTCTTATCAAATATTTTTTTTATGATCTTCTTCCTGTATGAGCTTTCGCAAAACAGGTCTTCGATGAGTCTTTTCCTTTTTTCTTCATCAGTTACCTGCTGGGGGGGAGTTATCTCATTGAACTGTGATGCAAACAAGAGGTCATCGGAGTAAATTTCATCATCAATTATCAGCCTGCTTTTTTCAACCTCAGGAAGCTTTGCTTCCTGCTCCCTGATAAGCCTGATATTAATTACAGGAATATCTTCATCAAGCGGTTCATCGGCCTTTAATATTCTTTCAATTTCCTTATCGGCATTTTCTTTGTTTATGAACTCTGTTTTTGCTTTGGATATTATCTGCTTTATCTGCTCTTCTGTAATACCGTCTTCGGCTGCTTCTTTAGGCAGCTTTTTGTTTTCAGGGTCAATAAGCTCAATTACTTCCTGTATAAATATTTCATCACTGAAAAACCCGTCTATTTTCTTTTTGATCTCATGGAACCCTTTATCTGAAAAATATGCCGAAAGTATTTTCCGGGGAAGCTTGATATTAATTGGATTATTATCACCAAGATCGTGGAAGAAATAATAAAGCAGCTTTACAAGGCTCATCCTGTGAGCCTGGCTTTGCCTGCCGGAAATTTCTTCGTAAATATTCCGGTTCACCTCATTAAGCAGGTGTTCTATCTGGTTATAAGAAACAACTTCGAGTGAATTTACCGCGATAAAATCTTCAATGTTTGAAATGTAATACCCGTAGAACTGGAAATACTTCAGCCTGTTCAATATGTATGCCGCAGGGCGTGTTTCACGCTCACCAAACAAAAATTTAAGCAGGGTATTTTTTGGTTTTATGATATAATTGATATTAAAGACAATTGCCTTGTTCAGCAGGTCTTCAAAATCTTTTTTATCCAGCGGGACGTTATGTTTGGGTATGTAATTTTCTAGGAAACTTGTGATAAAAGGGGGTAATGTTGAGCCCCATATCCGCTCAAATGTAATTCTGCCTGCGGGAAATTCAAGCATTGACATGTAATCACGGAATTTCCTGTTTGCAAAATCCTGGAACATTGAATATTAAATCCTCCTCACGGAATATTGTATGCTAAAACTGGTGATGCTCTATAATTCTCTTGTAGAAAGTTCTTTTTTTAGCTGTGAAATATGCCATGTTATGTTAATTTCTTTAGGGCATGCTTCAATGCAGTTGAATACTGTATGACATCTCCAGATGCCATCGGGTGTATCAATGATATCAAGCCTTTCATCGGCAGCTTCATCCCTGGTATCAAACACAAACCTGTATGCTTTTAACAGCGCAGCGGGTCCGATGTAATTGTTATTTGTCCATGTACTTGGGCAGCTTGTTGTACAGCATGCGCATAAAATACATTTAGCAGACTCAAACAGCTTCTCAGCATCAGCATTTGACTGCAGCCTTTCGCTGTCTTCAGTTACCGGTGTATTGTTGATAAGGTACGGTTTCACGGCTTTGTACTTTTCATAAAAATCTGTCATATCAAGAATAAGATCTTTTATGATAGGCATTGCGGGAAGTGGCTCGATAACAACCGGCTTTTTGGTGTTAATATCCTTCAGCAGGGTTGAGCAGGCTAAATGATTCCTGCCGTTTATCCTCATACCGTCAGAGCCGCACACGCCGTGTGCGCAGGAACGCCTGAATGCAAGGCTGCCATCATGCTCCCATTTTATCTTGTGAAGGCAGTCCAGTACGGTCATGTTTTCATGGCCTTCAAACCTGTAATCCTCAAAATGAGGTTCCTTATCAACTTCCGGGTTAAACCTGAGTATTCTGAATGTAACTTGCATATTGCTTAAAATTTATGATTTTTTGCTTTTTACTTTTTTAGCAGTTTATTCTTGTTGCTTTCAATTCTTGCTTTTTGCTTCTTTACTTTTGCCTGCTTCTAATATTTTCTTTCCATTGGCTCAAACCTTGTTTTGATAACAGTTTTGTATGTTATCTTCGGGTCACCGGAATCATTTTTTGTAATGAATGAATGTTTCATCCAGTTAGCGTCATCACGTTTTGGGAAGTCTTCCCTTGTATGCGCTCCGCGTGATTCCTGCCTGTTTAACGCACATTCATTAACACTGGAGGCTATGTTCAGCAGGTTGCCAAGCTCAATTGCTTCAATAAGATCTGTGTTAAATACCTTGCTCTTATCCTGCAGACCGATATTTTTATATCTTTCCTTATACTGTTTTATAAGTTCCTTATTTTCAGCAAGGTCTTTTTCATTCCTGAAAATACCGCATTTGTCCATCATGCTCTGCTGCAGATCTTTTCTGATCTCGGATATTTTTTCATTTCCGCTTTTTGCCAATAGGTCACTCATTAAAGCCCTGGTTTTTTCTGCCGGGTCCGTTTTGAAATCATGATACTCAGCGGTTTCGAGGTACTGTGAAATTTTCTTTCCGCCGCGCCTGCCGAATACAACTATATCAAGCAGTGAGTTTGTGCCAAGCCTGTTTGCACCATGTACTGATACACAGGCACATTCACCTGCCGCGTAGAATCCCTGCACTTTTGTGCCGTTACTATCAGCGAATACTTCGGTATCATAGTTAGTTGGAATGCCGCCCATTGCGTAATGAGCAGTAGGCTGAATTGGCACTGATTCCTTAGTAGGCTCAACGCCTAAATATGTTCTTGCAAAGCCGGTTATTTCGGGGATCTTCTCATCAATAACTTTTTTGCCTAAATGAGTGAGATCAAGATTAATATAATACGTGCCGTCACTGCCCAGTATTCCGCGTCCGGCGCGGATCTCTGAAATTATAGCGCGGGAAACCATATCCCTTGGTGCGAGATCTTTTACTGTTGGCGCATAAACTTCCATGAACGGTTCATTGTTGTTGTTGCGCAGAATTCCGCCTTCACCTCTTGCGGCTTCTGATACTAATATGCCAAGCCTCCAAAGTCCGGTAGGGTGGAACTGGTAGAACTCCATATCTTCAAGGGGCAGACCCGCATTGTAAACCAGTGAGCAGCCGTCACCCGTGCCGACATGTGCGTTTGAGGTTATCCTGAATGCCCTGCCATAGCCGCCTGTTGCGAACATTATAGCCTTAGCCTGGAATGTGTGAATTTCTGATGTTGCCATATCAATGGCTGTTAAGCCTTTGCAAATGCCGTCTTCGACAATAAGATCAGTAAGGAAATATTCTGAATAAAACTTGACGTTATTCTTAATGCAGTTTTCATAAAGTGTCTGCAGCATAACGTGACCGGTTCTATCTGCGGAGTAACATGCCCTGTTTACAGGAATCCTTTTTGAATTCGGGTCCTTTGGATTTTCAAGTTTTGTATGTCCGCCAAATTTGCGCTGTGCAATTTTGCCTTCCTTTGTACGCGAAAAAGGCATGCCCATATGCTCAAGCTCAATGATAGCTCTCGGGGCATCCTGACACATAATTTCTATTGCGTCCTGGTCACCAAGATAATCAGAGCCCTTTACGGTATCAAAGGCATGGTCAAGCCATGAATCTTCTTCCTCGTTGGATAGCGCCGCGCATACACCGCCCTGTGCCGTACCCGTGTGTGAACGGGTAGGGAATACCTTGGATATTACCGCGCATGAACTTCCTTTTGGAATTTCTACTGCAGCACGGAGACCTGCTCCGCCTGCGCCAACAATTACAACATCAAATTTGTGTATCATTTCAGAGTAAATATAATTTGAAAAATTATTATTTTCCTTTTTTAAAAGGATATTTCTATAAATCCCTGATCGCCTTCAGGAGATCAGCTTTCTTTTTGTTCTCTTCCGGTGTATATGTGTAAATACTCTTCAAGTCCATGTAATAAAGCATAGCGTCAGTTTTCTTTCTCTGCTTGCAGGCTATCATACCCAGCAGGTAGGGAATATCAATGTAATAGGTTGAGCCGTATGTCACCATTTCCAGGTCATACGCTTTTTCTATATATGTCTTTGCCAAACGGTAATCCTGTTTTTTGTTGTAATACAACGAGCCCAGCGCAACATATGCCTGAGTGTAGTAGGGATCTCTTTTGATTATCTTCTTATATTCTTTTATGGCTTTATCATACTTACCCATGCTTTCATAGATGCCGCCAATCTGGTATCTTAAATAATGATCGGAAGTATCTTTCTTTGACATCTTCTCATAAAACTCAAGAGCCTTCTTGTATTCCTTTGAAGTTGTATACGCGCTTGCAAGACTGGATGATAACAGGTTCAGCAAGCTATCGCTCTGGAAGCGGACCTTTATGGTATCATACAGGTTCTCAGCCTTCGTGAAATTTTCACAGTAAACGTAAAGATCCATCATATCCCTGTAAACATTAAAAGAATCAGGGGCGATATCAAGACATTTATAATAAAATGTTTCTGCTTTGTTGAAGTTAATTTTTGCTATAGAATCCTGCTTGACAATAAAGGTATCAAGGGTCTTCATGGTATCTTTTTGCTTCACGTAAAGCCAGTTGTATGTGGCTTCCTGTTTGTAGTTGCCAGCAAGCCTTAAGTTAGAGTAATACAGGCTCTCTT
Source organism: uncultured Ignavibacteriales bacterium (assembly GCA_964597425.1). Lineage (GTDB taxonomy): Bacteria > Bacteroidota > Ignavibacteria > Tepidaquicellales > OLB5 > OLB5. The sequence continues at coordinate 13,127 of CAZQYL010000038.1, forward strand.
CGCGCTTCTTCTTTGCTTCGGGATTGTTATCTATATTTGCAATATCAACGGAATTCATAAAATAAACAAAACTGTTGATTGCTATCGCAAAGTTCAGGTTGCCGTATCCTGTGTAAGTATAAGTTGTGATGCCAACCACTTCACCCTTGCGGTTAAACAATGCTCCGCCGGAATTACCGGGTGATATTGCCGCGGTTATCTGAAGTACTTTTTCAAAACTCTTTTCGATTGGTGAGTATGTTACGGGGTCTGTGAATGATACTTTTTCATTTTCTCTTATACCGGCAATGATACCCTGTGATATTGTGTATTCATAGCCAAGCGGTGAGCCAATTGCGAAAACTTCCTGGCCAACTTTCATTGCATCGGAGTTGCCGAATTTTATTGTGGGAAACTTGGTGCCGTTTG
>CAZQYL010000039.1:0-13376 GCA_964597425.1 uncultured Ignavibacteriales bacterium
TTTTTACTTAACTAATATCATCTTTTTAGTCGAAGTGAATTTTTCTGTCTTCAGCGTGTAGAAGTATACACCGCTTGGCAGATTTGATGCGTCGAATTCATATGTATACTCGCCCTTCGGCATATTTTTGTTAAGCAGCACGGCAACTTCGCTGCCTGTGATATCATAAACCTTTAACCTCACGTAATCAGCCTTGGGAATTGAAAATTTAATATTAGTTTTGGGATTGAACGGGTTCGGGTAGTTCTGCCCCAGAGAAAATTTATCGGCAACTTCAGTATTGTTAATAATGCCAATTGGAATATTTGCCGTACTTATTTCATACATTGACCTGCCGTGAGTACCCGCGCAAAGTATTTGCGCGCCGGCATGATAATTGATATCAAACACAGGCGCATTCGGTAAACCTGTACCGAGTATAGCCCAGCTTGCGCCAAGATTTGTAGTATAATAAACGCCTGCATCGCAGCCAACAAACAGCACTGAATCGCGCGCTTCATCAACAATGATGGAGTTGGCAGGAACATTAAGAAGGTTACCTGAAATATTACTCCAGCTTGTGCCATAGTTTGTTGTACGGTAAATGCGGGTATTCTTTTCATCAACATTAAATCCGCTGAGCGTTACATATGCTATTGCGGGATTCCGGCTATCGCATCTTACATCTGTAACATATCTCTGCGGAAGCGAGCCTGTAACATCTGACCAGTTGACTCCGCTGTTTGTAGTAACAGAAATTTTAGCATCATCTGTACCGGTATAGATAACCCTTTCACCGCCGCCAAGTGCGGCGCTGGTGATACATGTGATAGTACCAAGCCTGCCGTTGGGTCCGCGTGTAAGGTCACCGCTAATAGCTGTCCACGAAGTTCCGCGGTTGGTTGAACGGAAGAGCATGTGGCTGCCTACGTAAAGTATCGCGGGATTGACATTATCAAGAATGTATGGGGTTGACCAATTGAACCGGCCGCTTAAACCGCCGGTAATATCTGAAAATGATAAGCCGTTATTTGTGCTTCTTCCAAGTCCCCCGTTTTGCGAAGTGCAGTAGATTATGTTTGAGTTCGTATAATCAACATGTGCGGTAAAACCATCACCGCCGTATATTACTTCCCAGTTATCTGTTCCTCCGGTAAAAGTGATCTTAGAGCCATTATCCTGGGATCCGCCAATCTTACGGAGCGGGTTCAGGTGATCAATATTAGTAGCATAGAACTGAGTAATTGGCAGGTCATAGCTTTTAGACCATGGAGCATTACCTGTTGATGTTTCAAAAATTCCGCCGTCGTTTCCGCAAATTAAATTGTTCGGACTTGCAGGATTTATCCACAGCACATGCTGGTCAGGATGCTGCTGGTCAAAAGTACCGCTGTATGAATTGGTCAAGTTAACCCAGTTTGTACCGTTGGTTGTCCTGAAAATATCTACACTGCCTATGTAAACTTTGTTCGGATCAGTGGGGTCAACTTCTATCAGCCCAAAGTACCAGTCAAACCCTGATGATGATACACCTGACATAGACATAGTTGTCCAGTTAAGACCTTTATTGGTTGATTTATAAATACCGCTGATATTATTGCCCGTAGTAGTTTTAAAAATTGAATAAACATAATTAGGGTTTGATCTTGCAACGGCAATACTTATCCTTCCGGTGGTTGATGTAGATGCGGGAATTCCTTCCGGCACACCAAGCTGCTGCCAGTTGGCTCCCCCGTTTGATGAGCGGTAAAGTCCGCTTGATATACCGCCCGTTTTTGATATTGATGGCGGGGTGCGAATGCGCTCCCACATGGCAGCGTAAACAATATTCAGGTCATCCGGTGATACCTTAACATCGACACCTGATGTTGAATCAGATACAAACAGCACTCTTGCCCAGTTAACGCCGCCGTTTGTGGATTTGTATATACCTTTATTCTGCCCAAATGAACGGAAGCCCATTACAGATGCATATACAATATTGGGGTTCAAAGGATGTATATCCATTGAAGGAATATGCAGTGCTTCTGTTAAGCCAACAAGGCTCCACGTATCACCCATATCGGTTGATTTGAGCACACCGAATCCGGGGTAAACATCAATTGCGCTGTTGCCTTCACCTGTGCCGCAGTATATAATATTCGGATTTGAAGGATGCATCACCAGTGCACCAACAGAAAGGCTTGGCCACTCGTCGGTTTTAGCTTGCCAGCTGCCGCCGCCATTGGTCGATTTAAATATTCCCCCTGCCGCCGCGCCGATTATAATAATATTCGGATTTGACGGATTCACTGCAATTGCGGTTATCCTTCCGCCGATGTTATACGGTCCGTTTGGAGTCCAATTGAGTGCTGAAGTGGGATTATCCATCTGCTCCATTACCTTTTTTTCTTCCATTGCATTGAAGTATTTATCGTATGGAATATCACCTTCCGGGTATGAACGCTGATAGAAGAACCAGTCACCCGGCGCATTTTTTTTATGTTTAAGCGCTGCTAATTCTGATCCGCTATGAAACATACCGGAAAACCAGAAAATCAGCCCCGAAACTACCAAAATAGAGGGCAAAACAAATAGAGTTTTACGCATAGAAATAAGTTGTATTTACTTTAAATTATGATCTAATTTAGTGATTAAAAGGTATTATTTGAATGCAATTATTTCGAAATTCCGGTACTCTAATGAAGCGATTGAAGCGGTTAGTGAAGTTATCGTAAGGGTACATTCCTTTTGAATACATTTTAAATCATAAAAAATCAGCGGAAGCCTGAATTGGCTTCCGCTTTATTGCAGCATCAATGGGGGATAAATGCCTGCATTATTTTACCAAAACCATTTTACGTGTTTGGGTAAACTCGTTTGCTTCCATCCTGTAAAAGTAAACACCTCCAGGTAAGTTCTGAGCATCAAGTGAGACAGAATAATTTCCTTCACTCATCTGCTCGTCAACCAGGATCTTCACTGATTTGCCAAGCGCATCATATACTGTAATTTTTACGTGCGACTGCTCAGGAACCGAAAAATTAACCTTGGTTGAAGGATTAAACGGATTCGGATAATTCTGTTCTAAACTGAACTCTGATGGGAGCTGGTTATTAGTGTTCTGCACAGAAGTAAAATTACCGCCGCCATTATACGACCTCAATATTGTTCCGTTCTGTCCGCAAACGTATATTGTATCTTTGCTTACACACTCAACTTCATATAAAGAAGTATTAACACCGCTTGTAACCGGATAGAAATTAGCTCCATTATCTGTAGATTTAAAAATTCTTCCGTTTGCACCCACTGCAAACCAGCTGTAATTAAGATAGAATGGTGCATTTGCCCCGCAGCTTACTGAATAGAACATATCTGTATTGCTGCAGTTTGCAAAAGTCCAGTTGGTACCTCCGTTGATCGTCCTGATTATTTTTCCGTTATTTCCTACGGCAACACCGGTATTCGCATCTTTGAATTTTACGCAGCGGAGTTCGGTTAAACCTACTGGTAAACTCTGCCAGTTCCAGTCTGCTCCGCCATCTGTTGTTTTACTCATATACCCAACGTTATCTGTATAGCCGCACACATATCCTGTATTGGCATTAACAAAATCTATGCTGTAATAATAATTCGCTCCCAATTGATCACTCAAAGCATAATCCCAGTTAAGTCCGGCATTGGTAGTTTTAAGCAAAACATTATCTCCGGCTATAAAGCCTGTATTGTTGTTTACAAAAGTGATTGCCCTGATATCATTGGTTGTACCGGAACTCAATGATAACCATAAAACTCCATCCGTTTTAATAATTTTACCGTTAGTGCCCGCAACATAACCGGTATTATCTGAGGTAAACCATACAGCTAAATAGTTGTTACCTGAGTGAACAGTTGAAGCTGCCCAGTTGCTTCCACCATTTGTTGTACGACAGATAGTATTATTAAAACCAACAGAGTAACCTGTTGTTCTTCCGTGAAAATTTATGCTGGTAAGAAGCTGTGAAGTACCTGAGCTCATAGCTGTCCACTGTGAATTTATGTTAAGTGTAAAAAACAGCAAAAACATCGCAGCAAAACACTTGACAAAAAATCCTGATGAATAAGATGCTGAATTGTGCAATTTGAATCTGTTTAAATTTTTCATAATTAATTCTCCTTTTAGTTAATATTCTTATTTGTTACAAATTTGCACCAAACAACACTGTCATATCAATGAAAGTTCAGCCTATTTGTATCGGTCTAATTGAACCCTATATCTTTAAATACCTTAATTTTGATACATTTTTAAAGAATATTTAGGTATATTTGTATCAATTATTTGAGTACTTTTCAACATGGAAAAACTTAAGATCACTGAAATATTAAGAACATTTTCGATAAAGGAAATTAAAGAATTTGAAAAATTCACTAAATCGCCATTTTTCAGCACAGGTAGAGATGTATCGGAGATCTTCTCGATCATTAAGAAACAGTATCCTGAATTCAGCGGCAAAGGAATAAAAAGAGAAGCCATTTATGAGAAATTGTACCCCGGCAAGCCATATAAAGATCATATCATGCGCAACAATATTTCAGTGTTAAGTAAAATGCTTGCGGAATACCTGACAATCAGCCGTTTGCGCAAATCAAAAGTCGAATCTAAAAAAATGTATATTGATGAACTTCTTGAGCGAAGGTTAAGCAGGCCGGCAGAACTTGAGCTTATCAAAGCAGAAAAGGAGCTTCGCAATAACAACGATTCAGGAGATAACTACTACAGGAAGAGTTTTGAGATAGAAAATCAAAAAGTAATTCTGAATGTACAGGTAAACAGGCAGAACCTGATACGCAGCAGTATACTTAAACAAGGTGAACTGCTTGTAAATAACTTCCTGGAAGATGCCGGGGTAAACTATATAAACATGCTGAACAATGCTGCGAATTTTAATCTGGATTTCAGCAGCAGTTTTCTTGGTGAATTCCTGAAAAATATTAACCTGGAAAATTTCCTGAAAGATATGAAAAATATCAGGGAAATATTCGAAAATACCGAGCTGTTTGAGATCTACGCATGTATTATTCTGACCCTGATAAACAAAGAAGATACCGAAAACTACTACAGGCTGAAAGATCTTCTGATAAAGAACCTTAAAAGATTTAACAGGATGGAAAAATACAGTCTGCTGGTAACACTTGGTACATGCACCAGCTTAAAAGCAGAAACGGTAAGCAGGGATATATTTATCAGGGAGCTTTTTGAAATATACAGGATAAGACTTAGCAGCCGGCTCTATGCATACTCAGACACACAGCACATGAGCAACATTTTTTTTCTTTCAACAATGAAACTGGGTATTTCACTGGGTGAAGTTAAATGGACCCGGGATTTTATAAATGATAACATCAACAATCTGGCTGAAAACCAGAGGGAAAAAATGAAAAATTATGCTTATGCACAGATGAGTTTTCATGAAGGTGAATTTATGGAAGCACTGAATTACCTTACAAGGGTTGATTTTGAGCTATACACCATGAAATTTGAAGTAAGGAACCTGATGGCGCAGATATATTACGAACTAGATGAGCCGGAACAGATAATATATCTTTCGGATTCTTACAGGCACTTCCTATATAAGAACAAAACAGTTTCAAAGTACTTCAAAGAAGCGAACCTGGAATTTATTGATATACTTAACGATCTTGTAAAATACAAACTCTCTGATGGAGCTAAATCAGCGGATGAAATATCAGCAAGGATAAACAGCAGCAGAACAGTTCAGAAGAACTGGTTCATAAAAAAGCTTAGTGAACTGCAGAAAAAATAAAGAGATCTGATGCTGCAATTCAGGAAAATATTGTTATTGATTGCTGAAGGGACGGGTTGTTAAAAAGTGATTAAAAAAATGAGGCACATTAATTTGTAAATTGAACAATTTGAATTTTCACACAGAAAGATCCAATTTTAATATTCAATTAAAAAAATGTGCCTCAATTCAATCAACATTTAATGAATAGCCGGTTTACTGTACTGAAAGCAGATATTCGTCAAGTGTTTTTAAAATTTCGTTGTTCTCTTCATCAGCCGGTTCTATGTACTTCCCGCTCAGCATATCCTGCTTACAGAATATCCTATCTTCAAAGAAATACCATGCTTTGAAATACTCTTTTCCCTCAAGATATCCTGATCTTTCAAATACGTAAGTATGGCCATCCTCAAAAAATATCTGTTCGGAATGCGAAAGATTATCAGTAGTGGATATTTTTACCAGTTTACCGGCGTTGTAGAAAGCTGTGAGATCGGTTCCCGATGGCAACGTTACATTTACTGAGCTTGCGTTCAGAAGGCTGTTCTCAGCAGTTCTTCTTACTTCTTCTGACCGGGAAATTTTCTTTTCATCACAACTTATCTGTGTATAAGCTGCCTTCGTAAAAACTCCCGTTGATATACTGAGAATGGTTAAAAGCACAATAAGTTTCATTTTGATTATCTGTTTAACACCCTTTTAGTTGCTTTAAATTTTAAAAGCCTGTCAGTTCTATAAATTGGGGGTAATTAGCAGATCCTGACAGGCTTTATTTAAGTATTGGATTAGATGGTTATTTCCTTCTGCGGATCGCAAAGAAAGAAATTGCGAGTCCTGCAAAAGCCATTAACGGAAATTCCATACCAAAGAGACCGCATTTTTTGCCTTCATTTTTCACGGTTGCTGTCATTTCAATATCGTTCTTAAGATCAGCAAGTGTTTTCTCGTATATGATCTTCTGTCCGTCTTTTCTGCCGTTGGTCTTTAAAACTTCAGCCGGCATTTCAAATTCATAGTTCAGTTTAATATCGCTTGAACCCATGTTGCCTGCGTTTGAAGTATCTTTAAGCAATGTATAACTGAAGTCCATTCCCTCTTTGCCTTCCTTCCATGATGCTTTCACTTTTTCGAAGCCTTTGGCTGAGGTAATATCATTTATATTTTTGAATTTAAGATCAACTGTAACATGTTTTGTTGAATCATCTAATTTTTCTTCAACCTTAACGCCTGTAACATCAGTGTTTGAAGATGAATAGTTCTGTTTTGCCTTGGCTTCTTCGAAACTGAAACCGCCGAGATCTGAGCTTGATTTAACATTGGACATTTTGGTCCAGTAATGAACCTTCATTGTTCCTGAACCATCCTGCTTCAAAGTGGTTTTCTGCTCAACATTAACGCATCCTGCAAGATAAAAAGCGAACAATACAAGAATAGATGAAAAGATTAAGAAATTGCCTCTTTGAAACATTTTTTTTGATCTTTCTGTGTTTGACATTTTTACTCCTTTAGAGTTTTTTGATTTTTAAATACTTACAAAGATAAAATTTATGTGGATTGTATAAAAATCAAAATATATGTAATTTGTTGCATGTTTTAAAAATGCATATGGACCTCAAAAACCCCAAATATAACCCGTTTTTCGTGAATGATTACTTCCTATTTGAGTACGGTGCTATACCGGAAAGCGCACGTAAACAATATATTGAGAAATTGCTCAAACGAAAAGGGGCGGCTGACCAGAAGAATGCCAGAATGGTGCAATACTTTGAAAACATTGTTAACACAGGCTCTTTCAATGTAAACGAATATTCAAAACTGAATGAGACCCTGAACGTCAGCAGCAGAATGCTCGACTGTCATAAGGCAAGGCTCATAAAACAACTTCGGGAGTTTTATTTTGAATGGGAAGATATTCCCGGAGAGAGCGAAACTGAAAAGATAAGAAGGAGATTCTCTTCAGGTATGCTAAGGGAAGCCCGAACAGAATTAATACTGCTTGAAAAGAAAACATTAGTGCTTAAACAAACAACTGAGCAGAGATTAATACTGTTCGAGATTTACGAAAAACTATTTCAGTATTACTACTTCACCCGTGACCTTCGCAGGACCAACCTGTATTTTAAGAGAGCACGCAATTTATCCATAAAGCTGCTCAATTCAAAAACTGAAGCAGCGATCAGGACCGAGATCAGGGCCAGATTCAAACTGCTTAAGAGCTATAAGCTTACAATGAACCGCTTTAAGTTTGGGAATCTGGAAACAGCGCTAAAAGACCTTACTGGTTTGCTTAAGGCTGATAAGGAGAGTATACCCGTGAATCTTCAGCTGAGGATATATCACAGGTGCGGATTGTTATTCAATATACTGCGTGATAAAGAAAATTCCATAAAGGCACTAGAGGCAGGAAAAGAGCTTGCGGCAAAATGTGGTTCAGCTGCGGAGTATATTCTGTTTGAAAGTTTCCTTATGATAAGAAGCTTCACAGATAATAATCACCTGGCCGGTGAATTCCTGGAATTCCACAGGAAAAATTTTCCGGTTATAATGAAATGCCGGACAGAAATATCCCAGCTGCTTGAGTTTGAACTGAACTACCTGCGTTTCCTTATTTATGCCAATGATCCTGTTTCGGAAGAGATAACTTCTGATTACTTATCCAGGCAGATATTATACTCCCGCAAAGCTGATGCACTGAACAGCTGGTATCTGGAACTGAGCGACCAGCACTCAAGCAGTGTGTTTGAATGGGTAAAATCTGGAAACTGGTACAGTGTAAATGTTGATAAGAACATTCTATCGGTATTTACAGAAATGAACAGAATATCCACATACAAATTCAGCAACATATACTCACCAAACGTGCAGGCAATACTGTACATAAATATCGCTGAACAGGAATTCTGGAAATGCACCAAAGCTGATTTCCTTCTGGCGGAAACATACATTAAGAAACTCGAAAGGATAATGAGGCTGTACAATATCAACTTCTCAAGCAGCTGGATAGAATCAGCCAAACTCGGATTAAAGATCTTTGAAATGCTTGAAAAATATAACCCTGAAAGGGTTTATAGAAGATTCAGCGGAGCTGTGACAAGGTTCATTTCTAAAATTAAGAGTGAAAAACAATCATTTAATATCGCATCAGACCTTGCAAAGCTGCTTTTTATAAATGATGCGCTCAGAGTCAATAAACTTGATGAGGAAATTACCGGTCTCATAGAGTGGATCGGGAACAATCACCCCGATGTATTGAAAAGCGTAAACGAAAGCATTATGTGACGATTTCAAGTCTTGTCAGCCGCTCACTGATCAAATTGTCTGCCCTGTCCATATCTATTTCTTCAGGTGCATTCACACCTTCGCTCAATTCATGTAAAATTGATTCCTGTATCCTGCCCCTATCCAATGCAACTGAATACGGCACCCTGAGAAAAGTCACCATTGTGTATTTGGGAATGAATATCTCAGGATATTTCTTATACAATAGAGTTTCTATTTTCTTTTTCAGCTGAAAACGCGCATCTGCGACCAGGTCGCGCATTTCAATGAAGTTCTCCTGTGCAAGATCTGCAATGGCATCAGTATTAACTTTCCTCAAATTCTGGTACTCACTGAATATACGTCCCCAGTCACCGGGGAATTTATCAATGCATTCATTAAGGTAGGTACAATCTTCAAAAGCGGCATTCATCCCCTGCCCGAAAAACGGAACAATCGCGTGAGCGGAGTCACCCAGCATAGCCAGTTTTCCATCAATGCACCAGGGAAAACACTTGATAGTAATGAGTGTACCGGTTGGATTGCCAGTAAAATCATCAAGCAATTCAGGCATCAAATTGATCGCATCAGGAAAGTTTTTTTCGAAGAATTGCTGAACTTTTTCTTTGCTGTTCAAAGCCTCAAAACTGTTCTCGCCCCCCAACGACCTATCGTAAGCAAGAAACAATGTGCATGTAAAGCTTCCATCCATATTAGGCAAAGCAATAAGCATAAATGAACCGCGCGGCCATATATGAAGCGCATTGGTCTCCATCTTAAAAGAGCCATCAGCATTCGGCGGAATATGAAGCTCCTTATAACCATAATTTTCGTATTCCTGTTTAAAATCAAACCTTGGAACCTTCAGCATTTCCATTCTTATGGGTGAGGTAGCTCCATCTGTAGCAATTGTGATATCACTCTTTATTGCTTCCGCATTTCCGGTTTTGTCATTTATGAAATAGATCTCATTCTTATCCATATTCATGGATGTGCAGGGCATGTTAAAATGAAATCTCACAGATGGAAACTCTTCGGCAAGATCCATAAGCTTTTTATTTAAGTCACCCCTTGAAACGGAATTGATATATTCACTATTATCTTTTCCGTAAGGCTGAAGCGATGTAGAGCCATCAAGCGCATGTATCATCCTGCCGTACATAGGTATAGATATCTTTTTGATCTCATCATAGAGTCCTACTTCTTTCAGCGCGTGTATGCCGCGGGTGGATAAAGCAAGATTAATCGATTTGCCCGCGCTAATATTAGCTTTGCGCATATCAGGGCGGCGCTCATATACATTTACGCCATAGCCCTTTTTGGCGAGGTAGATTGAAAGTAACGAACCGGCAAGTCCGGCGCCAATGATTGTAATGTTTTTCATGTTTCAATTACGGCTAAAGCCGCTTTATATTATCTTCATGTCCACGGTCTAAAGACCGTGGCAAATCAATTTATTTACGTGGTGCTAACCAGCCGGTCTTTTATAAACCTGGCAGACTTCGAAGAGTTTCTTTTATGAATACAATATTTTCACGAAATTCCAAACATCGGCAAATGTATTATATAACGGCACTGGAGCGATGCGTATCACGTCAGGCTCACGCCAGTCGCAGATAACGCCTGCTTCATTCAGTTTTGCATGCTGCGCTTTTCCGCTTTGTTTAGCCCTGATCGAAAGCTGGCAGCCGCGTTCATTAACTGCAAGCGGAGTAATAATTTCTATGTTCCCGTTATTATTTTCATTAATTAAATATTCGGCAAAACCAGTAAGCAATTCGCTCTTTGCCCTGAGAGCTGCCATTCCCGCTTCGTGGAATATATCAAGCGATGCCCTTAATGCTGCAAGCTGCAATATAGGCGGATTGCTCAACTGCCAGCTTTCAACAGTGGGTATCGGTCGGAAATCATGATCCATCAGGAACCTGGTAGCTTTATCCTGCCCCCACCATCCCCAGAATTTAGGGATAGTCATATCAAGCAAATGCTTTTTGTGAACGAATGCACCTGCAATGGCTCCGGGTCCCCCGTTTAGATACTTATACGAACACCATACGGCAAAATCACACTCCCATTTATCAAGCTCAAGCATTAAGTTTCCCGCTGCGTGGGCCAGATCAAATCCAACCATGCAGCCTTTTTTATGTCCTGCTGCAGTAATTTTTTCAAATTCAAAAGCCTGTCCGGTATAATAATTCACACCTGCGAACATTATCAGCGCAATGGAATCGCCCTCTTTTTCAATCAGTTCTATAATATCTTCAGTCCGGATAGTTACTTCACCCTCACGCGGTTTCATTTCAATAAGGCATTCTGCAGGATCGTACCCGTGAAACTTAATTTGTGACTGAACGGCATAATGATCGGATGGGAATGCATTCGCTTCGATCAGAATTTTATTGCGCTCTTTTGTTGGTCTGTAGAATGATACCATCATTAAATGCAGGTTCACAGAAAGCGAGTTCATATTCACAACTTCTTCCGGTTTTGCGCCAACAAGCTCCGCGGTCTGTGATGTCAGAAATTCATGGTAAGGAAGCCATGGATGTTTGGCGTGCATATGACCTTCAACACCCATCTTTTCCCAATCAAGAAGTTCCTGCTCAACATATCCCCTGACGGTTTTGGGCTGTAAGCCAAGAGAGTTGCCTGCAAAATATATAACATCTTTGCCCGCCTCAGTTTTCGGGATGTGGAATTTCATCCTGTATGAATGCAGCGAATCATTCGAATCAAGCTGCAGCGCAAATTCCAATGTATTTTCAAATTTCATTATGCCTCGCGAATTATTTCACCTGTTAAATGTGTTGAGAGGTTCGTATTCTTCATTGTAGCCATTTTCATTTCATAAGTGATCTTGTTTCCTGAGCAATGGTAGTGACGCTCGGTAATTATCATCCTGGGATCATTACCAAAGAGTTTTGACCTGAACAACAAATGCACGTTTTCTGCAAAAAGGTCACAATCATCAAGCATCATAACCTCAACCCTTCCGTTATTTTGCGCATTGGAAAGTTCAATTGCCCCCGTTTCACTTTTCCTTATGAACCCGCTTTCCATGTGAAGTGTCTTGCCGTCTTTTTGCGGATCAGTATATTTTGTAAATTGGCTATAGTATATCAGGTCTTTACCTGCCTCATATTCACAGTTCAGTACTTCAGAATAGCTTACAGGGATTATATCATGGTAAACAGCCAAACCAAATCCGTTCCATTTTCCCAATAAAAATTGCAGGTCTTTGACTTCCATAAACAGACTTCCTATTTCTCTTTCAGCTGTTCAAGCATTTTCTTCGCATTGTCGTTCTTGGGGTCAATTTCAAGAGATTTTTTGTAGTTCGCAATTGCGTTCTTCTTATCTCCTGCTACCATGCATCCTTCGCCCATGCTGTCATATACATTCGCCGATTCAGGATACTGTTCAATATTCAGTTCAAATATTTTAACCGCTTCTTTATTCAATCCTACCTGCAGCAGCTGGTACCCCAGTATATTAAGCTGCGATTCCTTGAAGTTGTATTTATCTTCATAGTCGCTGTAAAGTGTCCAGTATGTATCAATTGCCTTATCAACATTTTTATCAACTATAATACTCATCATTGTATCAACTATGGATTTTTTAGGTTTGTGCACTCCAAGCAGTTCTACATCAAATACCAGTGTAGCGTTTGGCGGAATCACTTCCCCTGCACCGCGCTCGCCATATGCCAGATTTGGTGGTAATATCAGCCTGAACTCATCGCCAATTTTCATCAGGGCAACGCCTTCGTCCCATCCTGCTATTACCTGCTTCGCGCCAAGGGTGAATTCAAACGGCTCGCCCCTATCGCGGGATGAATCGAATTTTTTGCCGTCAAGCAGCCAGCCGGTATAATGTACTTCGGCAATTTTGCCGGTTTCAGATTTTTTACCTTTGCCTTTTTTTACGACTATATATTTCAGACCGCTTGCGGTTGTAACCGTATCTCCGCTTTGGGCATAGATGCCAAATGAGAGCAGGAATAATATGATTAATACTTTTTTCATTGATATGATCTTTGATTGAGATTTTATTGATTTAGTGCCGTAAATTACAAATTCATAAATTAAACTTACAGTCATTGTTAAATATATAGTACCTGTACAAAAGGCTGTAAATTACCCTAAATTGTATCAAATAAATCATTAAATTTACGGCTTATATATTAATTATTTTTAAGGAGAGCAGCGTGAAGAATTATTCAATTATTATTGCAATAATGTTTTTTAATATATCCCTCATATATTCGCAATACACCAGTCCCGAAAGTGTTACTTTTGATTCTGTTTATAACAGGTGGCTTGTAACAAATTCCGGCGGAGTGATAAAACAAAGGAACAATGCTACGGGTGTAGTAAC
>CAZQYL010000040.1:0-3075 GCA_964597425.1 uncultured Ignavibacteriales bacterium
GCGGTTAAAAAAATTGCGAATGCGGGCCATGAGCCCATCCATTCAAACCCGCCGCCGATATTTACGATGCCCGTCATTGAGGCAATGTTGCTTATCAACAGCGGAACGAATACGCGGAAGCCGCAGCTTGCTGCGAGTCCCAGCCCTAAACAAATACCTATTGCTATATCCATAATCTAAAATTTCTTCACAAATATATCTAAAATCACAATATTAATTGCTCAAATTTAACTAATTTACCTTAAATATGTTCCTGAATTACCGGGCATTTTTGCTTAAATTGCCAGTTCATCCAGTTTTTCAAGCAGCCATTTTTTGCTTGCAACCTCTTCAACAGACAATATCTCTTTTTTCAGCGAGTTGATTTCCGCAGGGTCTTTTTCTTCCCTCAACAATACTATTTTATGTACGTATTTAGTAAACGTGTGAACCTGCAGGCGGATTATTTCAGATACCGAAGTATTACTGCTGAGAAAATGTTTCGTCGCGTCTATAAAATTAAGCAAGGTTTCCGGTTCATTCAGTTCATAATAAATTTTAGTTGTAAGTATGCGTATCTGAAGCTTATCCATGATATCCTTAAATTCAACTTTGTTAACGTACCCAAGCGCTTTTTGGTATTCACCGGTATGAAAATAAAGGAAGGCATAAGCCTGGCACTTCATTGTATCACGGAATTCAGGAATAAGTTTTGATGTATGCTCCTTAACGAAATTCAGCGCCCAGTCTGTTTCTTTTGCGCGCAATGCCGCGTTAAAGATCTGCAGATAAGCTGTTTTTGATAGCTGGTTTTCAAGATGAAATGCCAGGCCTTCCTTTAAACGGAAATCATTCAGCTCAAATACCATCCGGTTGTTCTCATCTTTCCCCAGGTCAAGGTTATAAAGACAATAATTTATTAGCCAGTGCATCATATCCCGTTGCTCGCCAAGCGCGAGTTTTTTATAATGTACCTGGTACAATTCCCTGAATTTAATCATGTGCCCTGTTTCCAGGGGCTTCAGTAACATCATAAGCGAATGATAATACAGCTCTATCAGGTAAGTGTATTCGTAATTTTTCCTTTTCGCATATTCAATAATGGTTTCATAATCAATATTCCCGGCGACCTCAAAGGCAAGGTTGATATCTATTTTATAATTATGATACTCTTCCAGAATTTTGAGGTCTCTTAACGCTGTAACTGACATTTTTAAAAACAGTAACACCTGGTATTCCGCTGATTTAAGGGTTGAGTCTCCTTTGAACTGTGTTTTATCCGTTAAGAAATAATAATCCTGTTTAAAAATTTCCAGGTGTAATTTTTTATCAAAGTGATCGTAATCAATTCCAGTCTTCTGAACTACCTTTTCCATTTCGGCAATAGCCTGTGAATAATTGTGCGCCAGTTTTCTGGTGTTGAACTCCGATATGGCAAGGCTCATCCTTGCGAACTTGTCTTTCTTAAGCGCGATTTGCTCAAGGAATTCCTTAGTCATTTTCTCCAGCGCTGAAGAGAGATTCCACATCACCTGTTTATTGAACCTTTTTCCCGGATACAATTTCTTATGCAGAATTTCATAGCTTATCTTATCAGTATCAAATTCAGGATAGTACTTCTTCATTGATCTGAATAATGGGATGCAGTTCTTTCCGCTCGAATGGAACGGAGAGGCAAGGAATTTTTCGAACAGCTTCATTTCTTCCGGCGAGAACGTCTTCAGAATATTTATAAGCTTAGAGTTCTTCATTTTTCGGGTTAGTAATTTTACCGTAATTTCATCAGATTTTAAGCCAAAATCAACAATATTATTATAACCGAAAGCCCAAAAACAGGTTAGTTTTTTTGAAAAGTATCTTTGCTATAGGGTGTGCACGCGGGGTATGTTTGTATCCGTGCACGAGTAACGAACTAAATGATCTGAAGCGTTTTTAAGAAAATATGAAAGAACAGAAAACTAAAAACCCGGTGAGCAAAAGATCCGGAAAAAACACAAGAGGATACAGGTTGAAGCCTTCAACACACAAGATGATAGTTAAAATTCAGAACCTTCTTGGCTCTGACCAGGATGAAGCAATAGCCTCGGCATGTACAATGTTATACAACGATCTGAAAAATTCAAACAATGAAAGCGCAAATAAATCACAATGAATAAAACACACAAAATAATTTTCTCCGTTTTACTTGCTATGCTGATAGTTTACACCGGCACATTTGCTCAGCCTGTATGGGTAACGCAAAATCCCGTGCCGCAGTGCAACACCATAAACGATGTTCAGTTCATAGGTGTATCCACGGGTTACCAGGCAGGTAACTACGGTACAATTCTTAAAACCACCAACGGCGGCACAAACTGGGTAAGCCAGGTTTCGGGTACAACAGAAAACCTGAATTCAATTTCATTCCTGAACGCAGCCACCGGGTATATAGCAGGCGGATTGAATAACAGAGTAATACTTAAAACCACCAATGGCGGCTTAAACTGGGTACAATCAATTTCCGGCGGCGGCAGCGGATTTCTGGCTATCAGTTTTGCTGATGTTAACACGGGAATAGCAGGCGGCTATGGCGGAACACTATTGCGCACTACAAACGGCGGGGTGAACTGGAATTCAATTCCCGTGGCAGCTGTATCATTGCACAGTATTTATTTCAGCGGTCTGTTAACAGTGTATATCGCCGCAGCAAACGGAAATGTTTACAAGTCAACAAACAGCGGACTCAACTGGGCAGCACAAACCACAGTTAATGCAAACCCGCTGTATGCGATCAGTTTTATTGATAGCTTAAACGGGTTTTCAGGAGGCTGGGCGGGTAAATTAGTAAAAACTACCAATGGCGGCGCGAACTGGAGCCTTTTAACTACAACAAACAACCAAACCATAAATAAAATATTTTCCCGTGATCTGCTTAACGTGTACGCAGCAGGTGATAATATGCGTTACCTTGCTACAACAAACGGCGGCACAAACTGGAGCGTTAATATTCTTCAGCTGGCTAACTATAATAATTTCAGAAGCATTTATTATGTGGATGCCGCCAAAGGATTTCTTACCGGTGATTACGGCACACAATTAATTACTACAAACGGCGGC
>CAZQYL010000040.1:3175-5673 GCA_964597425.1 uncultured Ignavibacteriales bacterium
ACTCTGAATACCGGAACGGTTGAACAAATTTCAAGCTTAGTTTTTGTCAATCAAAACACAGGTTTTGGCGCATGTATAGGTGGCGGCGTGATAGTAAAAACAACCAGCGCGGGTACAACATGGCAGGTGATAAATACAGGTTTTCCGGCGGAATCGTTCACCAAAATATTTTTCAGTGATGCAAACAAAGGTTACTTATTAACATACACGTCAAATATTCTTGCGACAACAAATTCGGGGCTTAACTGGGTACAGCAGGTTACCGGAACAGCGCAGCTGCCGCAGGCGATCTTTTTTGCTGACGCAAACACCGGATACATTGCCTGCGGTCAGGGGAATATACTGAAAACCACCAACGCCGGCGTTAACTGGAATATTGTAAACGCTTCGGCGGGGAATTTCAATTCATTATATTTTATAAATTCACTAACAGGATACGGCGCAGGTATATGGAACGGACAGGCAAACTGCAAAAGAACTACTGATGGCGGCGTTAACTGGGAAAATATCAATACAGGTACAAACAACACTGTTAATGATATGGCGTTCACTGATGCAGGTACAGCGTATATACTTGGCGCAGGCGCAATGATATTAAAAACTACCAACGCCGGCTCAATTACAAACATTCAGCCAGTAAGTAATAACACACCGGAAGGATTTTCGCTTTCGCAAAACTATCCAAACCCGTTTAATCCAAAAACAAATATCGGATTCCGGATCGCGGATTTCGGATTTGTATCTTTAAAAGTATTTGATGTTACAGGTAAAGAAGCCGCAGTATTAGTAAATGAAGAGTTAAGCCCAGGAGCTTATAATGTAGATTTCGACGCGTCGCAATATTCCAGCGGTATATATTTTTACACGATGACAACACCGGGATATTCCGTGACACGGAAAATGGTACTCGTTAAATAGCATATTTTAAGATCCATCTTTAACTGAAAGTAAACACAGTATCGCACAACAATATAAAGCAGCCATGAAAACAAAAATATTATTCATTGTACTCTGTAATCTGATAATTTGTAATCTGCTAATTGCTCAGAACATCACAAACACACTTGGTACTGATGGTGTATTTTCTCTGAAAGATAACACAGCAACTTATCTGACGCTTAACCAGGTAAACGGTTATCTGACACTCAATCGCAGTCTTGTATTGCCTTATACCACCGGCTCAACTCTTGGTGTGATTTATAAAGGTAATGATAGGTTTATACACACATATCACACGACTGAATCAATTGGATATAATACATTCCTGGGGATCAAATCTGGCAATTTTACTTTGTTGGAGCAAGCCAGATTTAATACCGGGGTCGGATATTATACGCTTGCCGGCCTTACTACCGGTTATGGTAATACTACCTTAGGAGCAGGTACGTTACAAATCAACTCTACCGGTTTTTACAACACTGCCGTAGGATTTACATCATTAAATACCAATACAACCGGAAAAAACAATACCGCTTTGGGTTTTAATTCTTTGAATTCGAACGTTTCAGGAAATTACAATACCGCATTAGGGACTGAGTCTTTATATTCTAATATTAACGGTAATAATAATGTAGCCCTGGGGGTAACTTCCTTATATACTAACACCAGCGGTAGGGATAATACAGCAGTAGGACTAGGATCTTCTTATTCCAATACTACAGGAAACGAAAACACAGCTGTTGGAAATGTATCTTTATACTATAATACAACCGGAAGCTCTAACGCTGCCCTGGGAAGTTATTCATTATTTTACAACAATACAGGATCCAATAATACAGCCGTAGGACACAACTCTTTATACAACAACAATAACAATTATAATAATGCTTTTGGTATGTCTTCATTATATCACAACGTAACAGGCGCTAATAATTCTGCCATAGGTTATTTTTCTATGTATAACAACTTAATTGGCTTTAATAACACTGCTGTAGGAAATAATTCTCTGCTTAACAACAATGGCAATTACAATACGGCTTTGGGATATAACGCCGGCTCTACAATTACTACAGGCTATAACTTAACCTGTTTAGGAATTGATGCTGCGCCTACATCACCAACGGCTGTTGACCAGGTAACTCTTGGTAATATTTTTGTTACTTCACTTCGTTGCAATGTGCAAACCATCACATCACTTTCAGATGCACGGGATAAAAAAAATATTGAAGATCTTTCACTTGGTTTAGATTTCATCACGAAGCTTCATCCGCGCCAGTTCAACTGGGATAAACGCGAGTGGTATAATGGTAATATTTCAGATGGCAGCAAGATGAAGGACGCACCAACTGCGGGATTCATAGCACAGGAGCTTGATTCCGCGCAAACTACCGCGGGTGCTGACTGGCTTAACCTTGTACTGAAAGATAACCCCGAAAAATGGGAAGCAACCTATGGGAATTTACTTCCGGTGATGGTTAAAGCAATTCAGGAATTAAAAACCGAAAACGACTTGCTAAAAGATAAGCTTGCAAAGTTTGAAGAAATGCAAAGTGTGCTTG
>CAZQYL010000040.1:5773-12940 GCA_964597425.1 uncultured Ignavibacteriales bacterium
TGCGCAAAGCCAGATACTGTATAACCCGGGCTCAATAATTGATGTTGGCTCAGGCGCAGATGTTTGCGCGGATGATATAATCATTAACGGCACTTATTCAGGTACCGGCACAATATGCACAGGAGCCCTGCCCGTTGGACTCTCATCATTCACCTCCAGTGTCAACAAGCGTGATGTAACATTGATGTGGGTAACTGAGTGGGAGCTTAATAACAGCGGGTTTGATATTGAGCGCCGGGAGGTCATAAAACCCGGCGAAACATCCGTTTGGCAAAAGATAACATTTATTGAAGGACACGGTACTTCAAATGTTTCAAACGGGTATCTATATAAAAATGAAAAATTGAAAGCGGGCAATTACCAATACCGCCTGAAGCAAATTGATTTCAACGGTAATTACGAATATTTTTCATTAGAGTCAGATGTATCTATAAATCCCCCGGGGAATTTTGAAATGGGACAGAACTATCCCAATCCTTCAAACCCGAATTCAAAAATAAATTTCGAAATGCCCGTAAATGGCAGGGTTACAATTAAAGTATATGATATAACCGGAAGGGAAGTTATCACACTGCTTGATGAGAACAGAGAAGCTGATTATTATACCGTTGAGTTTAACGGCTCAAATGTCGCATCGGGAGTGTATTTCTACCGCATCTTAGCCGAAGGCGAAGGAAAGAGTTTTACCAAGACACTAAAGATGATATTGGTTAAATAACGGAGTTATTTATGAAACCCGGCTTTGACGGGTTGGTAAAATAACAAATTGCAAAAAAAAATTTTAAAATATGAATTTGGTTGTCGGTCTGTTTAACAATATTTTCTAAACTTTTAAACATTAACATTTTGAAAAAGAAAAATGTATTTATCTATGTTTCAATCCTTTTTTTTATGTATTCAGTTTCAGCGTTTGGTCAGGTTACAGAGGATTGGGTATCAAGATATAACGGACCGGGAAGTGATATGGATTGGGCATTTTCTGTCACTGTGGATGGTTCAGGGAATGTGTATGTAACGGGTGTATCAAGAAGCGGAACATCTTCTGAAAACGGTGACTATGCCACAATAAAATACAATACCGCAGGCGTCCAGCAGTGGGTTGCAAGATATAACGGACCCGGAAATAATACTGATTGGGCACGTTCAATCGAAGTGGATGGTTCGGGGAATGTGTATGTGACAGGTTATAGTTATGGAAGCGGAACAAATAAGGACTTTGCCACAATAAAATACAATTCCGCAGGTGTTGAACAGTGGGTTCAAAGATATAACGGACCTGCAAATGATCTGGATGAAGCATATTCACTTGCAGTAGATGGCTCGGGAAATGTGTATGTAACAGGTTATAGCTGGGGAAGCGGTACAGAATGGGATTGTGTCACGATAAAATACAATTCCGCAGGCGCCCAGCAGTGGGTTCAGGTATATAACGGACCTGCAAATGGCGGCGATTATGCATATTCAATCGCTGTAGATGCATCGGGTAATGTGTATGTAACCGGGGGGAGTATAGGAAGCGGAACACAGGAAGACTACGCCACAATAAAATACAATTCCGCGGGGGTTGAAGAGTGGGCTCAAAGATATAACGGCCCGGCAAACGGCAGGGATGAAGCATATTCAATCGCAGTTGATGGTTCAGGAAATGTGTATGTGACAGGTTATAGTATTGGAATCGGAATACTTGAAGACTATGCCACAATAAAATACAATTCAGCGGGGGTTGAAGAGTGGGTTCAAAGATATAACGGTCCGGGAAATGAATTGGATTGGGCATATTCAATCGCAGTGGATGCCTCAGGTAATGTGTATGTGACAGGTCATAGTTTAGGAAACGGATCAAATGATGACTATGCCACGATAAAATATAATTCCGCCGGGGCTGAAGAGTGGGTTCAAAGATACAACGGACCGGGAAATAGTATTGACAGGGCATATTCAATCGCAGTGGATGCCTCAAGTAATGTGTATGTGACAGGAAGGAGTTTTGGAAGCGGATCAGGAAGGGACTATGCCACATTAAAATACAATTCCTCAGGAGTTGAGCAGTGGATTCAAAGATATAACGGACAGGGAGGCAGCTATGATGATGAGGCATTTTCAATAGCCGTTGACGGCTCAGGGAGTGTGTATGTAACCGGAGGGAGTGTTGGAAACATTATAACAATTGACTATGCTACAATAAAATATTCGCAGCCCATTGCCATTCAGCCAATTTCAACAGAAATACCAAAGGACTTTTCTTTATCACAGAATTATCCTAACCCGTTTAATCCCGGGACGAAGATAAGGTTTGCATTACCGAAGAGTTCATTTGCAAAGCTTATCATTTATGACGTTATAGGCAGTGAAGTGGCAACCATAGTCAACGAACGGCTAAAAGCAGGAACTTATGAAGCGGATTGGTCAGCCGATAAATTTACAAGCGGAGTATATTTTTACCGGCTCACAACAGAGAGCTATTCGCAGACAATGAAGATGATTCTTGTAAAGTAATTTTAAGGAAATGAAGAATATTATCTAAATTAAAAAAAATTATCATGATAAAACAAATTAAATTTCTGTTCCTGGTTTCCGTTTTATTTGTCGTAACAGAATCTGTGAACGCCTTTAGTCCGGTTAATTACAGTATTGATCCGCATGACTCACTGCTTTTTGACGGTGGGGTAATTTCAGGGTTTGATAAAACTTTACAGCCGCTATCAAAAAAATGTTATGTGAAAGTGAGGGGCGGAAAGGGTATAGTGACCGGAGAGGTGATGGAAAAAGAAATAGTTCCTGCCTGCGGCGGGGATGAAACTCTTTGGGTTGCAAAAACTAAAGTACTTAAGATCGGGGATATCCTGATTGAGGGAACTACAGTTCTAACAACAAAAGACAGCTGGATTGGATTAGGTATATATTTATCAACCGATGAGACGGAAAATTTTCCCTCCACATCAATTATCGTAGGAGAATCTTCTGAGATCAATGTTCCAAGAATTCAGGATCTCTGCAAGCGTCTGGAAGTGCAGCCCAATATTCCTGTAATAAAAGGAAATGTAACTTACGAAAGTGAAACAAAAGATGAAGAAGAATTAGCCCCTCTTCCAAAGCTCAAAACAAAAGGAAAACGCTCTTCAGCTAAACATAAAAAAACCCGTTACTCACACGAAGTGAAATTTACCGAGAGCGATACCATTGATGTTATCAGGGTATATAAAGGCGTTGTTGAAGTTACAGCGGAAAATTTAGTTATAGATGAAGGAGATGTAACAAAAAAAATGGAGAAACTGGGCGAGGATATGCAATCAGGAAAACTAAGCGCTGAGGAAATGCAGGCTATATTGACTGAATATCAGAACTTCGGTCAAATGGTAAACGAACTTGCGACGCCGTTGAATGTTGATGAAGGCTTTAAATGTACCGTAACAAAAAATTCAAGGGTTGTTGAGCCGCTTGGTGCGGGTGATGAGGATAATGCAGGAAACGATAAGTAAATCCTGATTAAAAGTTAAGATCCCGCCACCATAGGGCGGGATAGTTATTTACCGCTGAATATCCCGATAACATTACCGTTCTTATCCATAATGTTGACCACACTTTTTCCGGTAGCGTCCTTAACGGCTTTCACCGTAGCGATGGTTTCGCCTTCGCTATCGGTAAGCTCAATGCTTTTGGCTTTCACTGTGCCGAAGCTTGATGTAATATCGTTGCCGCAGGCGGCAAAGTAAAACACGAAAACTATCAGTGTAATTATTACTATGACTGCGTAAATTATTTTTTCAATATGTTTTTTCATTTTTTATTTGCTTACCCGCAATTAGGTATTTAATTTTTTAGTTTTTGATTTTTTTAAGCTCTTCTATTTTTTGCAGCAGCCACTGTTTGTTGCGCATTTGGTTCTCATTTATGAAACCGATAAGGTTTGGCAAAAAACCGGGGTCTTTTTGCCGGTTTCCAACTCCGCATTTATAATCCATAAGCTTTGAAATAGCCGTTACGTAAAGTTTATAGTTTGCCTTTTCTTTTTTAGAAAAGAACTTATCATTTCTGAGCATATGATTAGCGCTATCTGCAAGAGCCTTCAGCTCATCATAGTATCCAAGTTCATAATACGCGTTAAACTCAAATACTTTTATATTCAGCTTGTCACCGTCGTCAACATTCCTGCACTTTGAAATATAATGCAGTGCGTCTTCAAATCTGCCCCGCCTTAAATTAAGAGTTATATAAGCGTAATTAGTATACTGCTCCCTTACACCGTCAATAAGTTCATGATTATGTTCTTCAATGAATTTTTCCGCCCAGTCAAACTCCCCGGCCCTGCACGCACACATAACTGATTGCACGAACAAATACTGGTCTATCCAGCCGATCGTTGAATTCTCATAAATCTTCTCCTCTATCATTAGCTTTATATAAATGAATTCTTCCTTAACAAATTCGGCGCTCCCTATTTGAGCGTTATTTCTGCAGAAGTTTATTATGCTTGTTATCAGGTCATATTGGATATATTTCGCGCAATCTCTATAATTTTCAAAGAAAACTATTTTAAGTTTATCGTAGGCTTCTTTGCTGCTATCACCCGCCAAAGCTTTATATGATAATTGTAAAAGATCGGTATATGTATCTTTAAATGGAGAGTCTTCGTACATTTTCAGTGTGTTTTCATGAACATCCTTATCTATAACAGCTGAGCTGTTAGCTGCATATTGGATACTATTTGTGTTATGATAGAGCTGGTTTGTTATGTAAAACAACAGAAGTGATCTGTTTATGCCTGAATGATAATCTGTTTCACCTGAACGGAAAAGAAAATCATAGTCTAAGTAGCTCATTTCGGAGCAATAGATCATATAGCTGTAATAATGTGAAAGATTATCCTGCGGCCTGGTCTGGAGTTTCTTCCGTGTTTCGGCAGCCTTTTTTATAAAAAGCGATTTCAAATTCTTCAGCCTGTAGCCGTCAAGCAGATTAAGGTCGTTATCAAATGTTTTTTTTGAGTACATTTCAAGCTCCAGAAACTTTACCACAAGTTTATTAAGGTCATATATAAGGTTCTTCATTATCCCGTAATTATACTTTTTTCCGGGGTATACGTGTTTCCACATTTCCTCCTTTGTGACTTTCTCCGCCGGAAACTCAGGTGCAAATTTGTTTAGCGCTTTGCAGAGCTTCAGCACATTTGTTTTTTTGTTGAAATAAGGCGAGGCGGCAAGATCCCCCAATGATGTAAGCTCATTTTTTGAAAACGTACGTAGAATTTCAACAAGTGTACTTTTTTCCATTTATCAGAATGTGAAAGTTAGTTGAGTAAATATGCCTCTAATTGATAGAAAACGACAAAAATCATAGATAAATATGATCCCGGGAATGTGAAATATGGTGAAAAATTTCTTTGGAATACAGGGCAGGCAAAATGTATTTTTGAAGAAAACATCTAAACACTAATCTAAAACAAAGCAAAAAATATGAAATTAAAATTAATTTATCTGTTCGTTTTCCTTGTTGTTTTCTCAGGTACCGCGATATTTTCACAAACCAGTGCCATTGAATCTGATGCGCCGAAAAGTCTTAATGTTCTGTATAATTGTCCAAACCCGTTTTATGAAACTACCACTATAAGTTTTATGCTTAAACAGGATTGTATTGTAGAGTTAAACGCTGTTGATAGATCAACCGATAAAGTGATTGAGCTTGTCAACGGGGTTCTTTCTGCGGGTGAGCACGGAATAATTTTCAAGGTTCCATATACAACCAGCACAGGTTACAGGTGCATCCTGACGGCTTATTCGGAATCAGATAACACCCTGCTTTATAAAGCGGAGATCGAAATGGAACACAAGGCTAAATGATCAATTTCTATAAACTCCTTTCTCCGCAGGCTGCTTTTAAGGATAATATCCTCTCTAAATAAAACAAAGCCTGCCGGCTGTAAAGGAGTAGTTTTTGTACAATAAAAAAAGGAGCTATCAATTCAGCTCCTTTTTCCTCATCCATTAACAATCTTTTTGAAACTAATCGTTCTTTTTCTTTCTTTCAAGCAGCGATACCTTATCGCCATCAACTTTAAAGATGATTGATTCGCTCCACCTGCTTACGCTGTTCTCTTTTATGTTCAGCTTCAGGCCTTTTAGCTCTACGGTTATTTTGTTATCCGCAGATGATATCTTCACTTCGTCAAATGTTTTTTCTATTGTTGAAGGAAGCGTGGGTTTGCAGTTCTCTATCCGGCTTACTGTTTCTGCGTCATCACGGAACCAGCTCTTTAAAAATGTTTTGCTTTCTTCGCTGCACTGGTAGCCAAGGTTAAGTGCTGTAAGTATCTTGCACTTCACGTTCTGTTTGCTGCCATCGGCGTAACACTCATTGCCTATAGTTGAAGCAAGGTATCCAAGAACCGCTTTTTCGGGTCCTGAAATGCTTGCAAAGTAATTATCATCAAGTTTTATTACGTTTACTGTCCCTTTTAAATTTGGATCGTAAATATCTTCACGCCAAACTATCTTCTGCAAAGTATTCTGCGTAACGTAAACTTTGTGCTGTGAATTTTCGTTTGCACTCAGATCATTTTGTACAAGCACGCTTAATATCAAAAGCGCCGCCGTGAAGAGAATGTAAGCTAATAATTTTTTGGCGTTGCTGTTAACCGGATGATAATCCTCTGATAAATTGTTTTGTTTGATTGAAATGTTCATTCGAGCCCCCCTGTAATTTTTACTTCTGGTATATAATACCATCAAATGATTAAGCCAAAGATAGTATAAATTATAGAGCATTTAAGTAGCGGATTTCGTGATATTTCGGGGCTTATCAATATTTAACAATTCTTTATACGGACTTCCTGCAAACCAGTAAAAACCTGTCCAAAGTGCTTCTGAAACTTCCGGTATCTTCAATAATTTTGGCGGCTTTTGTTAATTCAGCCCGATATTTCTCACGGGTAAAATCCGGCACCAGCCAGTTTATGACCTTAATGTAAGAGATTAACGCCTCAATATCTTTAAATTCCGTAAATCCGGCTGCCTTATCAGCTTTTATGATCTCAAGATGGAAAATACGGAGTTCCTTTAATGCTTTAGTGAGCCCCCAGTCTTTAAATACAATTTCAGTCTTTGCGGCAAAGAGCTCTATTATAGTATCATCACAATTGCCCTTAACCTGCTGAGTTATAAAAAGACCGCC
>CAZQYL010000041.1:0-12834 GCA_964597425.1 uncultured Ignavibacteriales bacterium
CACCCCTCTCAAGAGGGGAATTTATTTTTTTAGTTTACGGGAAAAGAATTCCCATAATGAAATGTTCATAGTAATAAGCGAAAAGCCGTAAATAAAATCCTCAACCGGGATCGTAAAGAGTCTGATGCCAAGGTAGAATCCCTCTCCGTATTGCACAATGGGTCTCCATGTAAGATACCCGTTCACAATAAATATCAGAACAAACATTACACACCAAAAAATCCAGAATTTTTTATTAATCAGAAGTTTTGTGCGCAAAAAAACATCAAATAATACTGCAATTATAACTGAACAAAATGCGAGAATTGTGTATTCCTTCATTTGGAATCCTTTCCGCGGGTAAAGTATTTAACACTTTCCCATGTAAAGAGTCCGCAAAAGGGAATAATGATAAAGAACAGAATTTCTTCTATTGGTAATCCGAATATTTTAAAGCCAACTGTGTATAACGGGTTAAAACTCCAGTGACCACGAGCTGTTACAAAGATATCCCATATGGTGAACAATACAAATGGTATCAGTATTGCGTAAATAAGCCGTGATGGATATTTGTAGAAATCCATTTTTTTGCTGAAGCTTAAAGCCAGCGGAGCAGCAACACTTACCGCAAGTACAATGAAATATTCTGTTTGCAATATATTACTTAATTTGTTCCTGCGGGTTCAATTGTATCGGTATGTTTTTTATCCTGAAATATTTTTACAAGCACAATTATTATAACAAAGTGAAGCAGCCCGAAAACTGTAATTGTAACGTAATTGTTAAATATATTTACGACCGCAAAATTTACAATATTTATCAGCAGAATAAGCGCAGGTATTTTATATAACACTGAGCTGTAATTGGTGCTTTTGTGCCATTTTATAAGCTGAGAAAATGTAAAAATGAATAATAGCCCAATTGCATACCAGCTTACAAAATTCTGCATGGGTATTGCGGAATCACTCCACAGCCAGAATTTATTCACAAATGCCGCAAACGGTTCAAGCAGTATATCAGTGGCAAGAATGAACACGGAAGCGATCGCCATTGCGGAAATTTCAGAGCTGCCCCTTAGCAGGAACCGTGCAGCAAGCAGTGAACCGGCAGCAAGCGTGAACCACGCAAACATTATCGCAAGCGGCACGCCCCCTATGTGGGGTGCAAGTATGCCCGTGTAACGGTAATCACCAAAGGGGAAACCTGTGGTAACGCCCCAGTATTCAATGAACCATGATGCCATAAGAATTACCGCTGTTGTGATTACAACAGAAAGAAGGTCCGCCAGTTTGGATAGGATGATGAAGGTTATAAGAGCCTGTAGCCCGAGGAAAATTGTAGTTGTCCACAGGTAAGCGCTGCCGAACTCGGTAAACATGATAATAAACCCGACCGGGAACATTACAATTAAAATTCCCGTAAGTACTTTTAAAAATAGTCCTGCTGAAGTATTATTTTCCTGAAGTTCTGTTTGCAATATACATATCTTTTGTTGCTTTGGATATAAAGGTTTCCAGGTCGCCTTCCAGTTTATCTTTCATCTGCTCACTTAAGAATTTTTCACCCAGCACTCCCGCTAAAAAATGAATATCGCTGGCTTTTTCGCGTGTCATTGAAATTTTGAACAGGAAAACTATTTTGGTTTTGTTTTCAACCGGCTGACTTAATATGCCCTGGCAAAAAAGGTAATCGTTGGTTTTATCTTTTGATTCAAACAGCAGTGTATCACCGGAGCTTTTATCTTCGAGTACAAAAGTTAAGTTGTAGGGAGTTGCAAGCGGAGCTTCTACTCTGTAGAGCCATTCGCTTTCTTTATCATTTAGCTTGCTAACGCTTACTATATTCGGAAAGAACTTAGGGTATATCTGGAGATCTTTGATGTAGTTTGCTACAAAATCTTTATCAAGCCCAATTGATGTATTGCGTTCAACTTCGGCTGACATTGTGAACGATACGGTTTCTGACCTTAGAGTTGTAACGCTTAATACTAAAACAGAAACAATAAGTAATATACTTTTCATAAAAAAATTAAAGTGACTATAAAATTTTTTATTTGTTTTCTTCTGCGGGATTGTAAATGCGGCCTTTCCATTTTGCGCCTGCACCGGATTTTATCCACTGCCATGAATTCATGGCAATCACCGGAACTGATAAAGCGCCTATGGGATGCAGAAGTGTTGAAATGAAACCAAGCTTAAATCTGGCTGAAATAATTGCCCTTGTGAAGTACAGTATAAGTACCTGAAAACCGGTCAAAACGAGCAATAAATTTAAGCTGAATTGCAAAGATAGCTGAATAAAAAATAACAAAAAAGGAATAAAAAACAGCAAAAAATAGAGCAAATTCACAGAAAACAGTGCAATTGAGGAGAATTCGAATCCCGCGAAAATGTTCTTACTGAAGCCGTTCCATATTTCACCAAAACTGCGGTACATTCTAACGCTTAACATACGCTGCCCGTCTTCAACTATCAGCTGCATGCCGTGCTCCTTAATTTTGCGCGCAAGCCAGACATCTTCAACAATGGCGTTTTTTACTGAGTCGTGCCCGCCGATCGCACTGTAAGCTGTTCTTTTAAACAGCATAAACGGACCTATACCAATTGAAAATTTAACAAACCCTTTTTTATCGACAAAGTAAAACGGCAAAAGCAGCATAACTGTGAACCACAGCATCGGCATTATGAGTTTTTCAGCGAAGCTAACCATTGTCATTTTTGGGAAGAGTGTTACCATATCAGCATTTCTGTGAAGGGCAATTGTAATAGAATCACGCAGTGAATTTGTGTTATGTAATGTATCAGCATCAGTAAACAAAATATACTCACCCTTTGAAGCATCCTTTAGCTGTTTGCATGCGAAACATTTTCCCGTCCATCCTTTTTCAAGCGGCTTGCCGCTCAGTATTTTTAGTTCAGGGTGTGACCTTTGAATGTCAATCAGTAACTCGCCTGTTTTATCATCTGAATTATCATTAAGTACAATTACTTCGTACGAGGGATAATCCTGTACCAGTAATGAATTAACAATTTGTGAAATATTGTGTTCTTCGTTCCTTGCAGGTATTAATACTGATACAAAGGGGAGATCGCTATCCGGAATCTTCGGGTAGTTCTTTCTGCGGAGGATGTAGAGATTCCATATGCAGATGAGCATCAGTACGAAGAGTATTGCCGTAATTAGTATGTTGTAGTAAAGCAGTGGGATCCTTTATTTGTTATAATTTAGTTTTGATAAACAGAATTAACCTTGTATTCGTTAAATATTATGATAACACACCCCGTCTCTGCTAAAGCAGAGCCACCCCTCTTGAGAGGGGAATTAAAGCAAAGTGATTTTAGTCAAATGATTTGTTGCGTGAATCTTTTCCGCGGAAGATTGTTTTGAAAGCGTTTAGATTCCCGGCGGTGATATCATCACGTAATTTATCAAGCTGTGATTCCAGATTAGACCTTAAGTGTTCAGTAAAGTCGCTATCTGATTTACCGGTAAACAATTCAGGTTTGCCTATTGAAATAAATACTTCGGGGCGCTGTTCCATTAAATATTCATACCTGAAACAAACGGGAACAAGGTTAACTCTTCCGGTTTTTTCTGCGATCTTTGTGATTCCTGAAAAGAATTTTAACGGGCGTCTATCCTGCGGCACCATATCACCCTGCGGGAAGATCCATAAATACCTTTGTGAATCTTTAAGCAGCTCCGCTGCATAGTTAACTGTTCTTACCGCTTCAGCGGGTACTTCCCGGTCAACAGAAAACACGCCTATATATTTAAAGAAAGAATACCTCTTCATTTGTTTTATATCCATCATAAGGTAATCATCTTTTTTCATTACGCGATTTGTAAGGTAATAAGCCATGAAGCCATCCCACCAGTTTGAGTGATTTGCATACATTATTACAGGCAGCGATTTATCTGCCAATGAAAGATTCTCTTCGCCCGCCAGGTGTATTGCATAAAAATGCTTTTTAAAGAGCCTTTTGTGATAAAAAGCGAAGAGGCTGCCGATGATTCTATTTTTCTTAGCGGGTATCATTTATTAGGCAAAAATAAGTTTTCAATATTTCTTAAAAAATCCATAATTGATTATTCCTGTAGTATATGTGAACTACTAAACAAAATGAAAATTTTTGAGCCAGTCTAAGTCACTAAAAAATCAGGATTATAATCTATCCTACTGAAAATTACTTAAAAATAGCACTTGACAAACGGAAAAATATCTGCTATTATTGCCGTAGTTAAACATACGGCAATATTTAAGCAGTTAGAAATCTGCTAAATTTTAAGAAAAACATCAAAAACACAGGAAAATGAAATTTAAGTTATCAACAGCTCTCATTCTGGCATTTTTTGCAAGTTTTCAGGTTTATTCACAATCGGTTAAGGATGTAAAGTGGGAGAAGCCTTCATATGAAGTTGAGTCCAGAGGATCAATGGGATCAAGTGTTATGACAAATGAAAAGTTACCATCTGAGAATAGTTCCGATTTTACACCAGCGGGCGATTTCTACAATTCACAATTAAACTTAAGCGTAATTTCATTTACTCTAACAAAGCCGGGTTTTGTTAGCATTAAAATTTATGACGAAAAAGGAAACACAATTGATGAGCTGGCAAGAAGCAGTTTTGGAAAAGGTATAAATGAGGTTAAGTGGAACAGCGCAAAATTTCAAACCGGTTCATATTACTATTCTGTTATTACCGGCGAATACTCAATCACAAAAAAAATAAAATAAATAATTCTAATATTTAAATTCATAAAAATATGAAAACTGTAAATAAATCAATCAGTATCTTTTTAACAGCCGCAATATTTAACATAATTCCTTTTTTGATCACAGGATGCGATATCGGCGGCGAGATAATTGTGCCCAGCGGCGCAACTGAGTTAAGCGTAAATATCAAAGCTGATGATAACGCATCAGATAATCCGCTTGATGTAGTAGTAATAACCGAAGCCAAGGCTCTTATTACAGATATTCAGTATGAAAGAGAAAGAGACGGATTGAACCAGCTTCATCATACGGGTCCATATGTAATAAACCTTGCACTTGACGGCAGTCTTAAAGAATTGATGAACGGATATGTTGTAAGGGATATTTACACGAAAGCAAAATTCCAGGTACACAAAGCAGAAGACGGTCAGCAGGTTTCAGATCCTGAGTTCAACGAAGGTTCAGGGGATAACCAGAGATATTCATTTATCATAAAGGGTACATATAACGGAGCAGCATTTGTATACAAATCAAAAAAATCGATGAATATAGTAATTAACTTCAATTCGGCAAGCAATATAAAACTAAAGAACCAGAACTTTACTATTCTTTTCAACAAAGCAGGCTGGTTCATGAATGGCACAACCGTGCTGAACCCGAATCTTCCTCAAAATGCTGATATCATTGATAACAATATAAAAGCCTCTTTTAAGAAAGCATTTATTGATGATAACAAAGACGGCATTGAAGACTGATAACCTAATACCAAAAACAGGAAAAGAAAGAACCGATAACAACATGGAAAGTGTAAAATCAATTGACAAATTCTTTAATGACCAGGCAATGTATATGTGGGTTTACAGCAAGGGGCTGCTTATCAGCACAAATAACCGCGTAAGCAGATCATTCATAAATGAACCGGTTGATAACGAATGGACCGATAATCAGAATACATTTAACAAAACCAATTTTACAATAGCAGATAATTAAGAAAATGAAGCAAATCAGGGGGATACAAAAATGAATAACAAAAATAATTTCACAGTTTTAATCAGGTTCGTAGTTTTAGTTTTAGCAGTTGTTTCAATAGTAAGGGTTGCAAATTCCCAGAACTGGGTATCGCAGTCTAGCGGAACGACAAATACTCTGCACGCAGTATGGTTTCTTGATAATCTTAAAGGTTTCACAGTAGGTGATGCCGGGACTATAAGGTATACAACCAACAGCGGTACAGCATGGCTGGCAATAACAGGGGTTACCAATGAGGACCTGCATGACGTAGCTTTTCTGGGTACATCTGTTGGCTTAATTGTTGGCGATAACGGAAGGATATACAGATCTACAAATGGCGGAACCGTATGGGTTCAGCAGACAAGCGGAGTTGCCAATAATTTAAGAACAATATCATTCGGTGCAAACGGCATGGTATATGCGGCAGGTGTTGATGGCGTTATTATACGCTCAACAAATAACGGCGTTAACTGGAGCACGGTTACAACCGGAACAGTCAGATACAGGGGCTCAGCGGCAAGCGGAACGAATGCATGGGTAGTTGGTGATGGCGGGGTTATTACTTCAAGCGTAAACAGCGGAGTAAGTTTTACCGCCCAGACTTCAAATACTGCAAGTGATTTTCACGGGATCTATATGCTGAACGAGCATACAGGTTATGCTGGCGGACAAAATGATATGCTGCTCTATACAAATAATGGCGGCTCAAGCTGGTCAGCAAGGAATACAGGCATCTTTCAGAGTGTAAACGCGATACATTTTCCGGCAGCAAATTTGGGTTCAGTGGTATGCGAAGCAGGAGCAATATACTTTACTACTAATGCAGGATTAACATGGGTAAACGATAACAGCGGTACTGCAACTGAATTGAACGATGTATATTTTCCTTCAACTTCAAAAGGTTGGGCAGTGGGTGTTGGCGGCGTTATAAAATACAGAGGAACTGCTTTAGGAATTACGAATATCTCAATTTTATCACCCGATAATTTTTCTTTAAGCCAGAATTATCCAAACCCGTTCAATCCTTCAACAAAGTTCAAATTCGCAATTACAAAAATGGGCAATGTGAATGTTTCGGTGTATGATATTAGCGGAAAAAAAGCTGATGAATTGGTTAATGGATTCTATAACGCAGGCGTTTATGAAGTAAGCTGGGATGCTTCAAAGCACTCAAGCGGTGTATATTTTTATACAATTGCAACAAATGAGTTCACCGATACAAAAAGAATGATACTTGTAAAATAAGATTACTAACTACTAAAAATACTGATCATGAAAAAGACAGCCGGTTTTGTTTGTTTAAAAGGTTTACTGGTTTTAATATTGTTCCTGTTCCTGTTTCTGTTTTCTGTACCGATAAAAGCTCAATGGAATCAGGCAGGACTGGATGGATATTACATCAGAACGATAACGGTATCAGGTTCAAATGTATATGTTGGTACCAGCGGTGACGGCATGTTCCGCTCAACAAACAACGGCTTAAGCTGGCTGGCTGCAAACTCAGGGCTTGTGGGACTGGAATTCCCTGCATTTGCGATATCAGGTACCAATTTGTACGCAGGATCCGAAGGTGAAGGAGTTTTTCTTTCTGTAAATAATGGTGCAAGCTGGAGCGCGCTTGCACCTTTGACGAATCAATTCGTTTTTGCGCTTGCAGTTTCAGGAACAGATCTTTACGCCGGAGTTGATGGCGGCGGAGTATTCCGTTCAACGAACAATGGCGCAAGCTGGACCAATTCAACCAGCGGTATGACAAATACGCGCGTAAGTTCACTTCTTATATCCGGCACAAATTTATTTGCAGGAACATTTGGCGGAGCGGGTGTATATCTTTCAACAAACAACGGCACAAGCTGGATTGCTGCAGGTAACGGATTAACAAACACTGAAGTACAGACCTTAAATATCACCCCATCTTTACCTGGATATATATTTGCCGGTACTGCAAATGGAGCTTTTTACACTACAAATAACGGTGCAAGCTGGAACGCCATTAACAATGGTTTAACTGATACATATGTACATACATTTGCGTTTTCAGGTACAACAATTTTTGCAGGAACAGATATGGAAGGAGTCTTCCGCTCAACAAACCTTGGTGCCAGCTGGACAGCAATGAACCAGGGATTGACGAACACAACTGTCTGGGTTTTAACCGCTGCCGGTTCAAATCTATACGCGGGTACAAACGGCAGTGGTGTGTTCAAAAGAGCGCTTTCAGAAATGGTAGCGGTTCAGCAGGTTTCATCTGAAATACCAGGTCGGTTCAGCTTAAGCCAGAACTATCCAAATCCGTTCAATCCTGTAACAACAATTAAGTTTGGTATCGTTAAATCAGGCATTGTTCAAATAAGGATTTATGATGCAGCGGGCAGAATAGTTGATGAGCTTGTTAACAACGGATATACCCCCGGTTCATATGAAATAAAATGGGACGCTTCAAAATATTCAAGCGGGATCTATTTCTACTCAATAGTAACCAACGAGTTTACGCAAACAAAAAAGATGGTTCTTGTTAAATAGCGTAATATTAATAGTTTAAACAGACAAATTGTTATATATTAGGGACTTGACAAACAATACAATTAATATTATTATTGCCGTAGTTAAACAGACGGCAGAAATTCAATGAAAGAAATCATCCAAAATCTCGAAGCTTTAGGGTTCACAAATTACGAATCCCGGGTATTTTGCGTGTTGTTTGAAGGTAACTTACTTACAGCAAGTGAAATAGCCAAAAAAGCTGAAATTGCCCGTTCTTCTGCATATGATATACTAAAATCATTTACAGAAAAAGGAATATGCAATGAGATACAAACGAGCAGTGTAGCAAAGTATGAAATTATCGATCCCAAAGTAGTACAGGATAAGATAGAAAAAGAGATACGTGATACTTACGTAAGTAAATCTACAAAACTTAAAGATTCTTTTGATAAGCTTACGCCGATCTTCAAAGCTAAGGAGCTTGAGGGGGAAAAGGTTGACGTGGAGCTTATCAAGGGATTCAATAAACACCGCCACGCTAAGTTCATGCAGCTGTGGGAAAACACAACCAAAGAACTTCTGCTTATGAACAAACTCGAAGGGCATGTTGACAGTGAGCAGGATGAATTCACAAAGAAATTTGTTGAAAAGGGCGGAGTGCTGAAGTTGATATATGAAGCAAGCAGAGACTTTAAGATCAATGTTGACGGTCAATGGCAGGTAATCACCCCTGATAAACTTCGCGATTTTATAGGAGAACTAAAAGTTGATGGCGGCGAAGTACGTTTTACAGATAAAGTTTTTCAGTTCATGGCAATATTTGACAGAAAAGTAGTTTTCATCAGTCTTGCAGACCCTACAATTTCAAGATATAACCGTTCAGATATAGTAGTAAAGAATCAGAACTTCGCGGAAACCATGGCCGATTTTTTTGAACAGTCATGGAGCAAGGCTGTTAAACCGGAAGATTTTGAGGACAGGTTTCTTTCTAACAAACAGGGATAATCACAGGGATAAACAGAGGGATTAATAAATTGAGGACATTTTTTAAAATTTTACTGATTACGATCTTATGCCTGAGTTCATGGCAGGTATACTCACAGGCGTATACATGGCAGGAGCTTGGCAGCGGTTTACAAAACGGAACAAACGGGAACGTATATGCAATTACCGCTTTTAATGGTAAAATTATATATGGAGGTTTATTCACCAGAGCCGGAAGTATAACAGTATCAAATATTGCAGCATATGATCCATCCGCAAATACCTGGTCCGCTTTGGGTACAGGTCTGAACGGTGAAGTAAAGTCATTGACCGTAAGCGGTTCAGATCTAATTGTCGGCGGTTTCTTTACGCAGGCCGGAATTGTAAATGCAAATAATGTTGCAAAATGGAACGGAACAAACTGGAGCGCAATGGGCAGCGGTTTAAATAATGATGTGAACGCGCTTGTTGTGTATTCAGGAAGTATTATAGCCGGCGGAAATTTCTCAATGTCCGGCGGCAGCAATAACGTTGCTAGGTGGAACGGTTCAAGCTGGGTAACAATGGGTAATGGCCTGACAGGAAGCGGGGACAGGGTAAATGCTTTAACTGTAATGGGAAGCAATCTTGTTGCAGCCGGCAGATTCGAACAGTCGGGCTCTAACGATATGAGTAATATTGCAAAATGGAACGGCTCAAGCTGGTCGCAGTTCAATAATGATAATTTTGACGACGTTGTTAATGCAGTCATTGTCTTTAATGGTGAACTATATGCCGGCGGGGAATTCAATCACATTGGCGGAAGTGACAGAAAATATATTGCAAAGTGGAATGGCTCTAACTGGATAAATGTAGGCGGCGGACTTGATGACGGTCCGGTTGAATCATTCAGTGTCTTAAGGAATACTTTGATAGTTGGCGGAAATTTCAGGGTTACCGGTACCGGTTTATTTGTTGATAGAATTGTAAGCTGGAGCGGCAGTACATGGAGCAGAATGCTGACAGGACACAATGATCATGTTTATGCTTTGTACACATTTAATTCTACAGATACAGTTTTATATTCAGGCGGTGAGTACACCACGGCAGGGGGAAAGTGGTGTTATCACGCAGCGATGTGGGGACGATTTTCAACAAGCTCTATAGGCGGCCAGGTGCGTTACGCTGATAATAACGCCCAGGTGCTTTTTGGCAAGGTGAAGATCATAAGGTATGATGTTGTTACACGTGAAGTAATATTTGTAGATTCAGCAGTAATAAACAATGGCGTATATTTACTCCCAAGAGTTCCGAAACGTGACGGGTTGATGAGAGTGATCTCAGTACCTGATGATGAACTTGACGGAGGCAGCCAGGATTCGTTTTTTGTACCGACATTTTTCCCATCAACCATACAATGGCTTGATGCGGGAATGGTTGATCCGGGAAGTAACCTCAATAATATTGATATACGCGTTATCAGAAGGGGCACCCCTTTAATGAACAACAGCGCCTCAGCAATAGTTCAGGGGAACGTATTTTTGAATATACTTCCGCCTATGGATCTGATATTGGGACCTTTTCCGTTCTTAAAGAGCTCAATCGTTTATCTGAAGAAAGATACTTCTTATGTTAAATCAGCGGTTACAGATGAAAACCAGCACTTTACACTGGGCAGTGTAGAGCCGGGTACATATACTATTTCTGTTCAGAGGCTTGGCTACGAAGTTGAGTCAAGACAGATTGTTGTTGGCTCGGTAAACCTTGATACAGTAAACTTCTATCTTGATACATTGAATGTGATTGGGATAGAGAATATAAATTCAAATGTACCGGATAATTTCAGTTTAGGGCAGAATTACCCGAATCCGTTCAATCCGCAGACAAAGTTCAAATTCTCTATCAAACGAACTTCATTTGCAGAACTTAAGATTTTTGATATACTCGGGCGCGAAGTAAAGACACTTGTTAGTGAAAATTTAAAAGCCGGTGAATATGAAATATCGTTCAATGCTGCCGGTCTTCCAAGCGGTGTATATTTCTACAGGTTAAATGCAGCGGATTTCTCGCAAACGAAAAAAATGGTTCTGATAAAATAATTAGAGTTTTTCATACAGGTAAAAGTAAAATAAACAATACGGTTCATCTAAATTAAAATTAATAATAGTTCAAGGGGGATACTATTATGGATCTAAATTCAGTTATCTTTAAATCATTTAAAAACATTTTATTTGCAATTGCTGTACTTGCTATGACACTTCCGATCCTGCTCTCAATGCCGGGTTTTTCGGGGTACATAGTAAATGCTTTAAGTATTTTTGGGTTCGGGGAATGAAACCTGCAGTAACAATAAAATCGAAATGGGATAAGCTTCACCTTTGGAGCACAAATACTCATATGTGGGTATTTGTGGATGGGAGAATGTTCGTGATCAATGAGGCAGAATATGAACATAAAAAAGATAATTTTAAAAAAGAAATTTATGAAAAGGATTTCATAAATAAGGCGAAAGTAAAAATCAAATGAGAACAAAAAAATCAATAGGTACAACAATTTTGCTGGGAATATTATTCATAATATTACTTGCATTTACCAGCGGCTGCGGAGAAGATAGCTCTGTTACAAATTCAAATGGTAACACAACCGATAATACGAGTTTAAGCATAAAGCTTGATGAAAGCGTAACCGGCGCAAATTACCCGGTCATAACAGAAGCAAAGGCTTTAATTACAGAAATTGAACTTGAAACAGAACCTTCCGGCACAAGCCAGGAAATACATATTTCACCTGTGGTGATATATTTCAATACAGGCGGCCAGGTGATCTCAGTTACCGCTGCTAACCTGCCGGCAGGTACATGGAATAAAATAAAACTCAAAATACATAAACCTGAAGATACCGAATCAATTCCGGATCCGGAGTTCCGTGAAGGTACAAGCGGCAACCAGAGGTATTCCTTTATTATAAAAGGCACTTATAATGGAAGCGCGTTTGTATACAAATCAAGGAAAAGTGCAGATATCATTATCAGCCTGCCAACACCACTGGTTACAGGGGGCAGTCAGAAGAACATTACAGTATTGGTAAATCCGGCACTGTGGTTCATGAATAACGGTAATGTGCTTGACCCGACAAACTCAGGTAATGACGATATGATTGACGACAATTTAAAGAATTCGTTCAAAAGAGCCTTCCGTGATGACGATAAAGACGGAAGATCTGACGATAATTAGATTTTAGTTATGAAGTTCACTTTATTAAGGGATATAAAGCAGATAGAGTTGTTAATAAGATTGTTTCAAAGGTCATGGTGACATGATTCTCCTCTAATATCCCATGGGGCATGGCTGTAAAAGGCTGTGCCCCTGTTTTTTTATCTTTAGGAGATTTTGCGGCAATGAATAAACAGCTTGTTTTTTTGCTTATCTGAAGTAAAAAAGAAATAATCGATACCTCCATCTTTAAGCTTATAGTTCTTCCTTATCTCTTCCGGCTTCAGAAGAAAATTCCTGCACGAAATATTTGCTTGTGAGATCTTTGTATCAGAAAGATATTTTTTAAAAGCAGAGCCTGTAAACGGAATCATAGCTATGATGCAAAAAGACCTGCCCATTAGTCCTTTTGGTTCAGCGGCAGATGTATAATATAAACTGCCATCAAAAACATTTTCCAAACCGTT
>CAZQYL010000042.1:0-12802 GCA_964597425.1 uncultured Ignavibacteriales bacterium
CAGTGTATTCACAAACATGGGAATGGGTAAACCCCAAACCGCAGGGTAACAATCTTTCATCTGTAGTTATGAACAGCAATACCGAAGGTTTTGCTGTTGGTATGCTTGGTACAGTGATGAAAACCACCGATATGGGTGCTACATGGCAGGTGCAAAATGTACCCACAAAAAAATTCATATATGATGTAACATATTCATGGTTAAATGATGTGTTTGCCTGCGGCGATAGCGGTACGGTGATAAACACATGGAACCTGGGGGGCAACTGGGCTGTAACCCAGACCCCGGTGACTACAGCTTTAAGGGGAATCTATTTTCCATCACGTGATACAGGTTTTGCAGTTGGTTTCGGCGGAAAAATTATACGTACAACCAACCAGGGTGCAGGCTGGCACTTGATAAGCGTACCATATACCAGGAATTTTAATGCAGTACATTTTGTAAATAAAACAACCGGATTTATAACCGGCGATATGGGCTTTTTTGCAAAGACAACAAATGCCGGTCTTAACTGGGATACTGTTTCAACCGGAACAACATCATCGCTTTTCAGAATGTATTTCAATACTCTTGGAACAGGATACATTGTCGGTACACAGGGAAGAATTCTGAAAACCACAAATTTCGGAACAACTTTTGAATCAAGTATTTCAATTACTACATCCGGACTCTACGATGTATCATTTGTCGGGAACTTCGGAGCTATTACAGGTGAGCAGGGCGCTATTTGGACAACAAGCAACGGCGGCACAAACTGGGCTCCTGTTTATTTTGGACATACGCCTTTCAGGGGAATAACGAATAATTTCACCAACAGTTTTATTGCGGTTGGCGAAGGCGGCAAAGTATATACTTCAACAAACGCAGGTGCAAACTGGGTCGCTAAGGTATCTTCACAGACTGGTACAATCTATTCAAGCGCTTTTGCAGATGCCAACACGGGTTTTATTGGCGCATTTGGAAATAAAATACTGAAGACAACCAACGGCGGTGATAACTGGGCGGAGATACCAACACCTGTGAGTGCATACCTGTACGAAATCAAATTTTTAAACAGCCAATTCGGTTACGGAATATTTAACAGCGGGTATTTTATGAAAACTACCAATGGCGGAGCAAACTGGCAGGGAAGCCAGATCGCACAGGGAATGTATGGCTGGACAATTCATTTTACTTCAACAATGAACGGCTATGCAGCAGGTGATCCCGGTAAAATATACAGAACTACGAATGGCGGCGATAACTGGACAATGACTACACACAGCTCAAATGTTTACTTAACCGGAATTAACTTCATTAATGCAAATACGGGTTTTATTACAGGTCATAACGGGTTGGTTTTAAGAACAACCAATGCAGGAAACAGCTGGGATTCACTTGTAACTGGAACGACATCTATTTTAACCAAGATCACGTCAAACCAAAACGGTGTATTATTGGTATCGGGTATTTTCGGCAGAATAATGAAATCAACAAACCTTGGGGCAAACTGGGTTTCAACCACGGGCTTAACACCGTTTACAATTAATGATATAAAATTTTTAAACAATAATACTGCGTATGCAGTGGGATCGGGCGGCGAGCTGTTCATTACACACAATGCAGGTGATACCTGGGTAAAAGAGCAGTCAAAATCAGGAAACATTATCAGATCTTTCAGTATAGTATCACCATCAAAGCTTATGCTTTTTGGAGAAGAAGGCAATATGCAGAAATATACACCGGATCTTACATCAACAGGCAACGGTAATAACAGTGAAGTTCCTTCACGATACAGCCTTGAGCAGAATTTTCCGAATCCGTTTAACCCAAGCACAAATGTTAAATTTTCAATTCCCGCAGATGGAATAGTGAAATTGACAGTGTTTGATATAACCGGAAGGGAAGTAAAAGTTTTAGCCAATGAAAAAATGAATACAGGAAGTTATGAAATAAACTTTAATGGTACGGGAATTTCATCAGGTGTTTACTTCTACAGGCTTGATGTAGCAGGTAAAGACGGTTTAAGCTTCAGTGATACAAAGAAAATGATATTGGTAAAGTAAAAGATAAAAAATCATCCCGCTCAAGCAGAAACGCGGGACTTCGAAAATGCCATAAGACATTTTCTCGAAACCAAAAAAGAAAATATAAAATAAATAAATGAAAAACATAAAATACATAATAACGATCTTAATAATAGCTGTAAGCGGATCATTTGCTCAAAGCTGGCAGTGGGTTAACCCGCTGCCGCAGGGCAACCCGCTGAATGCGGTAAGCTTCATAAACGATAACACAGGTTTTGCGGCAGGTTCACTGGGTACAATGCTTAAAACCACAAACGGCGGAACAAACTGGAACGCTGTTAATGTAAACACTCAGCGTGATATATGGAAAATATTTTTCGCAACCTTAACAACAGTATATGCCTCGGGCGATAGCGGCCTTGTGCTTAAATCAACCGATCTGGGAAGCACATGGAGCCAGGTGAATATCAACACTCCCCGCACAATGAGGACAATTCAGTTCTTTGACCAGAACACTGGCATTGCCGCAGGTGCATCCGGGCAAATGTTCAAAACAACTGATGGCGGCTTGAACTGGAGCAGCTTTAATTCAGGTACAGGTATGGATATATGGACGATCTGGTTTACGAGTCCCGAAGCAGGTTACATTCCGGGCTCTATGGGTACGATCCAGAAAACAAATAACGGCGGCGCTAACTGGACGGTAATCAATACGGGCAGATCAACATTCATAACAAAACTATTCTTTGCAAATGGTACAGGATATGCAGCATGTACACAGGGCGAAGTTTTAAAATCCACCAATGACGGCCAGTCATGGTTTCTTGTTGGCGGCGCCACATCATCAACAGTAAATGATATTTTCTTTACAGATGCCCTCAACGGCTCACTGGTTGTTGAGCTTGGCAGGATCTACAAAACAACAAATGGCGGCGTTAACTGGGAGCAGACTTTAGGCGTACCTCTATCCGGTAGAGCGTTAACTTTCATTAACGGTAAAGGATATATGACGGCTGCGGGCGGAAGGATATTCCGCTCAACAAATAACGGTTCAGACTGGAGCCCGGTTGTGAATAATGTGATAACTAATATCAGCGGACTGGCAATTGCCACACCTTTAGTGAACTATATGATAGCAGAAGACAGGATAGTTTACAAATCAACAGATGGCGGCAATAACTGGAGCCTGTTCCCCACACCTGTAAATATGAGCTTCACAAACAATATTGCTTTCGCTGATGCGAATACTGGTATAATAGTAGGCTCAACCCCAAATATAAAAAGAACAACTAATGGCGGACTCAACTGGACGACCGTTGACCCGGGTACAACATCCGATCTTTACGGCGCACAGTTCATAAATGCATCCACAGGATTTGTAACAGGTGATATGGGTGTAGTAAGCAAAACCACAAATGCAGGTCTTAACTGGGTACCTATCAATACAGGTACAAGCCATTCATTTGAATGCGTTTACTTTCTTGATGAATCAACCGGCTTTGCAGGTGGTATGAACCAGAAATTATTCCGTACTGTAAACGGCGGTCTGAACTGGTCTCAGGTAACAAGTGTAACATCATCAGTTAACGATATCCATTTTGTAGATGCCAATACAGGTTTTACTACGAATGATTTCGGAATGGTATTCAGAACAACTAATGGCGGCACTAACTGGCAGGGTCAGCAGGTTGGTTCCTACGCCCACAATTCCGTTACATTTTTGAATAGCACAACAGGTTACACTTCAACCGATGAAGGTATGATTTACAAAACAACCAATGCGGGTTTAAACTGGACAGCAGAGCCCAGAATAACCATTAATTCCATAAGAAGAATGAAAGCCGCCCCTGGATATAACATTATTGGAGCGGGGATATACGGAACTATCTTAAAGTACGGACTGAATATGACATCAACCGGCAACAACAATATCGGGGTGCCTTCAAAGTTCAGCCTTGAGCAGAACTTCCCGAATCCGTTCAATCCAAATACCAACATAAAGTTTTCAATCCCTGAAAGAGGTAACGTTAAACTTACTGTATTTGATATAACCGGCAGGCTTGTTACTGTGCTGGCAAACGGTAATATGAATGCGGGTAATTATGAAATGAGCT
The DNA here is from genome assembly GCA_964597425.1 of uncultured Ignavibacteriales bacterium. GTDB lineage: Bacteria > Bacteroidota > Ignavibacteria > Tepidaquicellales > OLB5 > OLB5. The sequence goes on from CAZQYL010000042.1 coordinate 4,121, forward strand.
TCAACGGTACAGGGATCTCATCAGGAGTATATTTTTACAGGCTTGATGTTACAGGCGATGAAGGCCTTAGCTTCAGTGAAACAAAGAAGATGATTCTGGTAAAATAAAAATTTTAAATCTAATCAACTAACTAAAGAACTTAAATAAAAACAAAAATGAAAAAATTCAAAAAAATAATGCTCATATTCCTTGGACTGGTTGCAGTCCTTGGAGTATCAGGATATGTATATTTTAACCAGCAGTTTCCAAAGGAAATCAAGGCAGAGGATATCAAAATAGAGGTTACACCTGCAAGGCTTGAGCGCGGAAAATATATTTTCAATCATGCAGCCGGTTGTGTTGATTGCCACTCAACCCGTGATTTTACTAAGCTTTCGGGACCCATAAAACCCGGCACAGAAGGTATGGGCGGTGATAAGTTTGATGAAGAACTTGGACTCCCGGGTACATTTTATGCGAGAAACATAACACCTTATGGTGTTGGAAACTGGACTGACGGCGAATTACTTAGGGCTATCACTGAAGGTATAAGTAAAGATGGCTCAGCATTGTTCCCCATTATGCCATATCTTGTTTACGGAAAGATGGATAGGGAAGATATATATTCTGTTATTGCTTATATAAGGTCACTGCCATCTATTAAGAATGATGTTCCGAAAGATGAGGTCAAATTTCCAATGAGCATGATAATGAAAACCATTCCTACGGAGAAACAATTCACTCAGAAGCCGGATAAAAAGGACATTATAGCCTACGGTGAGTATATGGTAAAAGGTGCATCATGCAGTGATTGCCATACTCCATCAAATGAAGGCGCTCCTATCCCCGGAAAAGAATTTGCCGGCGGAATTGAGATCAAACTACCGGGAAATACCGTTGTGAGGACTGCTAATCTTACTCCCGATAACGAAACCGGACTTGGCTTATGGACAAAGGAGCAGTTCATTAAAAGGTTCAAGCAGTGCAGCGACCCTGCTTACGGAAATACACCGTACAAACCGGGTGATTTCCAGACAATAATGCCATGGACGATATATGCAGGATTAACTGAAGAGGACCTTGGCGCAATATATGAATATTTGAGAACTATCCCCGCTGTAAAGAACCAGGTTGAAAAATTTTCAGTGAGGCAGCAGTATTAATATTATACTGAAGGAAATTATAACTCATAATTTTTTCAGCAGAGTTTACCTTTACGAGTTAGGGGGTTAGTTGATCAGCAGGGAGGGTAGTGCCTCCCTGTTTTTTTTTTATCTATTTACCAGTGATTCATTATCAATAAGAGTTTCGCGAAGATCGATGCCATGCTCGAGCACGGATTTTAGGTTTGTTAAAAAGAATGCCCAGCATGTACAGCAGTTTATATGCGCAAAATCGTTCTTTGCTGCGCCATCGGCATACTTCTGGTGCAGAGTCAGTAATGTCCGTCCTTCATGTACTTTAACTGCAATGGTTACTTCAAATGCCTGACCGAAAGTGAAGGAAAATAATTCATCATTCTTAGCTTCAAGGACACAACCGTTGATGCTGAGATCTTTTGCAAGCCAGTGCCATAAGAAAGCATCACCTTTGCGTGCAGTATCTGCCGCGTTTAATGTATTGCCATCAGTATCAGTGTATTCAGCTTTGCCCATGAACCATTTACAAATACCATCAGCCGAAGCAATGTAATAATAAACTTCGCTTAAATGTGAGCGAAGGTATATTGAATGGTGAAATTCAGAGAAATTGAAATTGTTCTCAGTCATTGTGAAATGCGTTCATTCTTCATCTTCACACATCAGCCAATTGACCGATTCTTCAAAGTCATCAAATACGTTTACGTTATATCCCCGGTTTGCGGCGCACATTTCGAGAAAACGCGCTTTATCGATATCATGCTGTGAGCCAAGAAGAATAGCTATTTTTTTTCTGAAAGCCTGCCGGTGATTGCCTACTTCAGTCACAAGCTCATATATATCTGAAAGAGAGAGTCCGGGTAGAGTATCGCGGATATCAACAAGCAGATCATGGAGGTCATCAGGAGTATTCAGGCGCGCAATTTCTGTGAGAACTTTTTTGCTCTGTTCCAAACTAAGCTGCCCCGAGGCAGTTGTTTTGATGAAATCCTTTGTCTTAACAAATTTTATTTCTGCTTTCATAGTAGTAATATTAAAATTAGTTAAAAAGGCAGTTGATCAAGATCAACATTACCGCCGGATATAATAATACCGATTTTTTTGTTCTTAAACTCTGATATATTTTTTAACATTGCAGCAAAAGCCACTGCGCTTGAAGGCTCGGCTATTATTTTCATTCTTTCCCAAATCAAACGCATAGCGTAAATTATCTCACTTTCTGTAACAGTGAAAATTTCTGTAACGTATTCTTTAATTATCGGGAAAGTAACATCCCCAAGAGAAGTCCTGAGACCATCAGCAATTGTATCGGGATTGCTGACGGGAATTATCTTTCCGGCTTTCATACTTTGATACGCATCATCAGCGTTTAAAGGCTCACCACCGTATATTTTTGTATCCGGACTGAAATTTATAAATCCCAGCGCTATGCCGCTTATCAAACCGCCGCCGCCAACAGGCGTGAAAACCGCATCAAGTGTTTCTGTATCGCGAATAAGCTCAATTGCGCAGGAACTGTGACCCTTGATAACATTTATATCATTTGATGGATGTATAAATGCAGCGCCGGTTTTTTTGCGGACTTCTTCACATCTTGTTTCTCTATCTGCAGGTTTGCTGCCGGAATAAATAACTTCTGCTCCGTACCCCAAAACAGCATCCCGTTTTGCGGGAACAACAGTTTCAGGCATTACAATTTTCGCATTAAGTCCCGCCTGTTTTGCAGCATATGCAAGCGCCTGCGCAAAATTTCCCGATGAATGCGTTACAACTCCTTTAGCTTTTTCTTCTTTGCTTAATGAAAGAACGGCATTCATCGCTCCGCGAATCTTAAATGAACCAGTCTTTTGGAAATTTTCACATTTAAAGTAGATATCAGCGCCAGTCATTTCATTAATCAGCCGTGATGTCATAGCTGGCGTTCTGTGGATATACGGCTTCAGGTTATCCGCAACCAGATCTAATATATCTTTTCCGGGAAGTTCAGTTGGCATTTTTGTTTGAGGATGATCTGTAAATGTTAATTATTGCAAATATAGCAATTATGAGCCAAACAATATTTACAAATGTTGAGGGATATGCGCTGTAAAATAGTGTGTTTATTATCAGGCAAAGACTGCCGAGAATATTCAGTATTTGGTACAGTTTTGAGCGTGCTGTAATTTTGTGGATGCTTAATAATCCGTACGCTGCCAGCACGCAAATTGAGCCTGTCCAGCCTGTTATATCTATTAATAGTTTTTCGATGTCAATTCAGATTATGTTCCCCAAAAGTAGTCCCTTACTGCAGAAGCAAAGGGGGATATTTTTTTTACCAGCCTTTGGATTTCCTTAGATTTGTAATGTGCGCTAAATGATGGTCCGAGTGCCATGCATACAGATGCAGAAGTGATGCAACAGTCATTTGTTGTTTGCTGCCGGGGTGATATAATTTGCGCTCTGTATCACCTGGCTTCATTCCCTTAAGCATTACCACCCATCTTTTGTGCAATGCCTCAAGCAAAGGAAGCGATAGCTCTATTGCGCCGGTCTTCGCTTCGGGCAGCTCAGCCCAATCAGCTTCCTCATACGGGCGAATGGTTGGGTTATCTTCGGTTAGCGCCAGTTTGAATCTTGTGTAACTGTTTATGTGGCTATCAGTTACGTGGTGAACTACCTGCCTTATTGTCCACCCTCCTTCGCGGTAAACGGTATCAAGCTGCTCACCGCTTAAGCCAGTAACCGCCTGTTTTATTTTTGCCGGAAAGAGTTCAATGGTATTAATGTACCATTTAATATCATCCGGTGTGTAATTTTCTTTGGGGCTGAATTCGCCAATTGGGTATTTGATGGCTTGAAGTTCTGTTTGTGTCATTTAAAGAAGTTTGCTTATTTGCTAAATATACTTTTAATTTTTTCCATGCGGTAATCAAAAATGTGTTCCAGTTTTCTCTTTACTGCAAGTTTATGTATAAACGGCTCAAAAACCCAGCCGGGCGGAAGGTATGATACTATATCTTTGACAATTGTATTGTTACCCTGTGACCCGAAGATATGTTCATGTATCCATACCCGGTATGGACCCTTAAGCTGAGTATCAACAAACCTGTACGGCGGAGACCAATCAGTAATTTCTGTTTTCCATTTAAAGGATATACCGTTAAGTTTTATCTTATAATCTATCAGTGTACCTTTTTTCATATCTATTGGCAGGGGAGTCGTTATTTTAAAGTTCAGCTCAGGCGGTGTAATAATATTCAGGTTTTCTGCTTTTGCGAAGAAATTGAAAACCTCTTCAATCGGTTTATTTACAGATGCCTCACGGGTTATAATTCTGAGTTTACTCACAGTTTTTTCAGAAGAATTGAATTTGTTCGATTGGTTTGCCAGAAGAAAATCTTTTCGGGCTGAGAATATCAGTATCAATTTCATTCTTTTTGCCGCAAATGATATTTGCAAGTAATTCGCCAATGGCAGGGGAGTGCATTACCCCATGGCCAGAGGAACCGCCAGCGTAATAGAAATTATTCAGACTTTCAGCCCTTCCCAGAATTAAATGTTCATCGGGCGATACTTCATAATAGCCCGCCCATGAGGCGGCAGTATCAATACTGCAATTGTTAAGCGCGTGGATTTTTTGTTTGGCTACCGTAAAAACCCTTTCAAGCCACGATGACTCAACATTCAGATCATCATTATTTTCAGGTTCATCAGGCATCAGCAGTATGAGGTGCTCATCCCTCATCCTGAAGTGAAATGCTGAATTGATCCATATTGTCATAGGTGTATTCTCGGGGAGTGTGTTTTTCTCTTTTATCCTGCAAACCTGTCGTTTTAATTTTCTAACCGGGAGAGTTTCACCCGCAAATGCTGCAATTTCAGCGGCCCATGCTCCCGCTGCGTTTACAATAGCATCGCCTTTAAGGTTACCCTGAGATGTTTCAATGCTCATAATATTGCTAGGGCTGCGGTTTATTCCGGTGACTTTAGTGTTATATAAAAATTCAACTCCATTATTTTTTGCTGAATTAATATATCCCTGCAGAATGTTCATGGGTTTTATAAATCCATCACTTTGGCAGAATGAACCGCCAAGAATATTTTCAGAATTAATATGAGGATTCAGTTTGCGTATATCATCAGCTGAAACAAGCATCGCATCTCTTAAGCCGCAGCTTTGCTGCAATGAATTGGCCAGAGTAAGTGATGTCATCTCTGAAGTATTTTCGGCAGCAAAGATATATCCAGCCGGCAAGTAACCGGGATCGATGCCGTGCTCGTATTTGAAATCTATTAATTTTTGACGGGAAATAAGTGAGAGCTGAACATTTATCTTTGAACCGAACTGCCCACGGTAACCGCCTGTTGCCCTGCATGTACTGCCTTTGCCGGCTTCGGGGTTGCTTTCAACTACCAGTATGTTCTTAACACCGTTCAGGCTTAAATGATATGCAATGCTTGCGCCTATAACTCCCGCGCCAACTATGATAACATCAACATACCGGATGTTTTTTGAAGGCATTACAGGTTACTGCTGTATTTTTCCTGCTTAACATTAAGGGTGAACATATGCTCGGGATTTTTGTAACACTTTATTTCAAGTGAGTTACCGCTTGGATCTTTGAAGAACATTGTTGCCTGTTCACCCGGCTGACCTGCAAAACGGATCGAAGGCTCAATAATAAATTCAACTTTTTCTGTATGAAGTTTATCGGCAAGGTCGTGGAATTCATCCCATGGCATAATGCATCCAAAATGGGGAATAGGGACTATAACATGATCCACAACTCCGCAGGGGATCGATTCAGGTACCTTTTCTGATACATGCATAGATAGCTGGTTGCCCCCAAAGTTGAAATCAACCCAGGAGTCGCTGCTCCTTCCCTCGCTGCAGCCGAGTATTTCACCATAAAATCTGCGAGTTGAATGTAGATCTTTTACAAGAAATGAAAAGTGGAATGGATAATCTGGCATTGATATTTTTACAAATTAATTAAGCATTAAAATATGAAATAAAGGGCAGAATATAAATACAAATGGAGGGTTTATTTCATAAAAAAAGGGATTTTCTTCAAAAGAAAATCCCTTTGGTCAAAAATGGTAAATATTTAACTGCCTAAAACTGTAACAATAACATTGATGATAATACCTACAGCAACGCCAACAAGAGCGAATGTGCAGGCTGATTTAGCTGCTTTCGGGTTCTTATCTTTGTTGATAAACCATAAAATAGCTCCCACAAGCGGGATACAGAAAGAAACGATCTTCAATATCAAACTCAGATCTTCAGTCTGCTGGTTATCTGTTGGTGCAGGTGGTGGTGTTGTTGGTTCCATGATTTGATTCCTCCTTTAGATTACTTAAATATACTGCTTAAAATATTATGTTAAAAAACAGAAACTAAGTTATAGCCAAGATCAAATGACCTATCCATTGACCCAATAGTGCAGCAAGTGCCATACAGGCTGCACCGGCGGGAATGCCGGTTGCCAGGCGAAGCCAGTTATTGCTTTCTCTGTTCATATATGCCTGCGTGAGTCCATCAACCAGAGCCGGTACCATAAGCAGAAATATCCAGAGAAAACCCGGCATCCAGATGGAAAATGTGAAAATAGGCAGCGCAAAATACCCTAAATAGAAGCCGGTACAGCGTGCGCAAACAGGGAACTGTTTGCCTTTATAGAAAAATGAACGCTCCGGTTTCCGGTGACAGAAAACGAATTCCATTTTCACTTTCTGTTTGGGGGTATTTACTACTGCTTCAGGCAAAAATTATGTATTTTATTGATTTAAAAATATAAACTAATAATGCTAAAAAGTAAAATCAATGTAATTTTGCGCTTACAACTATTTTATTCCGGAGCGGCATCTTCAAGCTTTTTGAGCTCAATTTCCACCCAACGGCATAAAATATCCTTATCAGCCTGCGAAAGTTTGGCTTCTCCGTGAATTATCAGGTATGGAGGCAGTGGCATCTCATCGGCTTTAATTTCCTCGCAAATCTCATTGAGCCTTGCTTCCTGTTTTGCCGCGGGAATTTTAGACCACTGGCTGAAGTTCATTTTCTTTCTTCCTTTAACCACATCATCGCCCACAAGCCAGCTTACCGGAGCAATTGATGAGTACCACGGCCATACTGTGTGATCGCTGTGGCAGTCATAACATGAACGCTTTAATATGCTTTCAACATTTGCCGGAACAGTCATAACTTTTGTGATATGGCCCGGTGTAATATCGGCTGTGCTCGACATATCGGGTCTGTTGAAGAACTGTATGGCTATCATGCCTACGACCAGTATTGCCAGAACTATTTTGATTATTTTTTTCATTTTATGCTGTGGTTAATAAATTCAATTCAATAACTAAATATCCATTTCAAAAAGTTTTTTGCCTGTCTTAAAATCAAACCCCATAATACCCTGACCCTTTAGCTGCAGTACAACCAGGTTACCTGAGCGTTTTACATCTATATTCGCTTTTGTGAAGAACAGGCTTGAAAACGTATCATCCTCTTCGTCAATTTTCATTTCATCAAACATTTCATCCGGCTGAACTGTCCACATTTCTTTGCCGGTTTTAAGATCGACACATGTCATCAGCCTGTCGCTTTTTTTACCCAGCTTATCCAGATAAATTATAATAGCACAGTCAGGATCTTCGTAGTACATTATTCCTTCAAGATAGATCTTTTCATGCTGCTGATCTATCTTTATCTTGTACATTTTTTCTATATCATCAATATCCCTTGAAAGATGTTCAAGGCTTGAACGGTTATCTTTCAGGCTCGCTTTGGGTCCGGTTGCCGTTATAAGTTTTTTACGGGGTGAAGATGAGTTATCCTCTGGTACAAGTAAAGCGATCGTTGAAACTACTGAGTCTTTTCTTACCTGCTTATTTAATTCAGAATAATCCTTGTAAAGTTTACCGTCATCAAAACTGAATGTTCTTTCTCTTCCGTCTTTTGTTTTCATCCTTAAATAGTTATCACCTTTGGAGTAATATACTTCCGCAAGTCCCGCCGCAAGGTCAGGGAATTTTGAGACAAAGTCTTTGGTATCCGATTCTTTCTCGCCTGTTTCAGAGTTAAATGTTTCAATTCGAGGTTCATTTTCACCATACTGGCTGGTGATCATCCATACTTTGCCGTCAAAGTAAAGCATTTCTATCTGAGTAATAATATCTTCATACGGCGTTTTGGTTTTTTTCATCACCTTTTGGTCTTCGGGATCTACTATATATGTCCACGTTTTGCAGAAGTAGCACTCCCTGCCAGTAGAAGTCCTTCCGGGAGATTTTGTTGTCTGTATAAAATTGAATGAGCCGTCGGTCAGTATCCACATTTTTTCTTTGCCATCTTTTGTGGGTACAATTACCATGTTAAGGAAAGAGCCGCTTAAACTGTTTGGCATTAAAGCGGGTAATGCAAAATAATAGCCGGCAATTCCAATAATTACCAAAATCACAATTGCGCCAATAATACCAACACAGCTGAATTTTGCGCAGCCTGATTTTTTACCGTAAATTTTTCTGCCCTGGTATGAATCTGACTGGGGATAAGATACAGGTGGTTCCATTGCTTTTATAT
>CAZQYL010000043.1:0-12711 GCA_964597425.1 uncultured Ignavibacteriales bacterium
CGCTTTTAAATCTCCCGATTTTTCCGTAAATTTGTAGTTCCAACGAATAAAAAACCCAAAAAAACACACAAAAACAGCATTTTTGGCTTAGAATTAAGAAAAATTAATATATATATAAGGAGTAATATAGCAGAATGAAGAAAATCGGAATATTGTTTGGACAGGAAAATACTTTTCCCCAGGCTTTTATTGATAGAGTGAACCACAAAGCAAGGGAATCGAATCTGGAAATTACCGCAGAGTTTGTACAGATAGATAAAGTTATACAAGGTGAGCCGCTTAAATATCACGTTATTATTGATAGAATTTCTCAGGATGTACCGTTTTACCGCGCATTCTTAAAAAATGCTGCATCAAGCGGAACCGCTGTTATCAATAATCCGTTCTGGTGGAGTGCTGATGAAAAATTCTTTAACAACGCCTTAATGACTAAGATAGGCGTACCTGTTCCAAAGACAGTTATTCTTCCTTCAAACCAGTTACCAACCGATACAACTCATAACTCATTCCGCAATTTAACTTTCCCTTTGGATTGGGAAGGCATATTCAGCTACATCGGTTTCCCGGCATACTTTAAACCGCATGCAGGCGGCGGATGGAAGAGCGTATATAAGGTAACAAACATTGATGAATTCTTCAAAGCGTATAATGAAACCGAGCAGCTTGTAATGATGCTGCAGGAAGAAATTCAGTTTGATGAGTATTACCGCTGCTACTGCCTTGATAGGCAGGATGTTTGGGTAATGCCGTATGAACCAAGGAATCCGCATCACTTAAGATACTTGAAAGATACAACCGTTGCGCCCGAAAAGAATAAAATGCTTACTGATGTTGTATTAAAGATAAACCGCGCGCTTGGATATGATTTTAATACAGTTGAGCTTGCTTTAAGGGATGGCATTCCTTATGCTATCGATTTCTGCAATCCCGCGCCTGATGCTGATGTTCATTCAGTTGGCGAAGCCAACTTTGAGTGGATAGTTGAAGCTGCCGCGAATATGGCTATTCGCCGTGCGATGGAGCACAGGGAGGGATTGAATAATTTAACTTGGGGTGATTTTATTTATTCATCAGCAAACAACGAACCGCTTGTTGAAGGTGCATATGACGCTTCTGTAAAAAAAAAGCCCAAAAGTAAATTAGGCACAAAAAAGCCGGCTAAGAAAGCAGCGTTAAAGGAAACCGATAACGATGGCGAAGTTAAAGCCGAGAAGAAAAGTAAAAAGATAAAGGCTGCGTAAAAAATGACCTCCCCCAAAACTCAATATGAGAGGGGAAGTTAGAACAGAATATCACTATATATTGCATTATTAATCTTTAATATATAGATTGTAATTCAACATAATAAAAACTATGGATAAGCATATTTTTACACTTGGTATCGAAGAAGAATTCATGCTGGTTGATCCTGAAACCAGGGGACTTGTATCACACATGCAGCAAATTGTTGACTCAGGTAAAGTACTGTTAAAAGAGCAGATTAAGCCTGAAATGCACGCTTCGGTTGTGGAAGTAGGTACAAAAATATGCCGTGATATCCATGAAGCGCGTGATGAGGTTACCGGGCTTCGTTCAAATCTTGCAGCGCTTGCAAAGGAAGCGGGATTCAGAATTGCTGCTGCGGGAACACATCCGTTCACTCACTGGAATGAAGTTACTATTACCGATCACCCGCGTTACCACGAAATAGTAAAAGAAATGCAGGAAGCCGCGCGCGCGAATTTGATCTTCGGTTTGCACGTACATGTCGGTTTACCCAACCGTGAAGTCGGAATTCAGATAATGAATGCAGTGAGATATTTTATACCGCATATTTTCGCGCTTTCAACAAACTCACCTTTCTGGCTCGGGCGCAATACAGGATTTAAATCATACCGTGTAAAAGTTTTTGATAAATTCCCCAGAACAGGCATTCCCGATTATTATGATACAGTAACAGAGTTCGATAATTATGTTAACTTACTTATCAAAACCAATTGTATAGATAACGGCAAGAAGATATGGTATGATATCAGGCTTCATCCGTATTTTAATACGCTTGAGTTCCGCATGTGCGATATACCAATGCGGGTTGATGAAACGATCTGCCTTGCCGCATTAATGCAGGCAGTAGTTGTGAAGCTTTACAAACTAATGAGGCAGAACTTAGGATTCAGGATATACCGCCGTGCGCTTATTAACGAAAATAAATGGCGCGCTGCGAGATACGGAACCGAAGGCAAACTTATAGATTTTGGCAAGCAGGAAGAAGTTGATTTCAAAATTCTTGCAATGGAGCTTATTTCATTTATCAGCGATGTGGTTGATGATCTTGGCAGCTGGGAAGATGTTAACTACATTCTGCAAATGCTTCAGAACGGAACCGGTGCCGACAGGCAGCTTGCTGTTTGGGATGGTACACAGGAAGGCCTGAAGAAAGTAGTTGATTTTATCATTGAAGAAACACACCTTGGCTTAAAATAGAAATTTCTTAAAAACTTAAATTATATATTTTACTTAATGGACGAGATACATACAGTTATTGATTTTGATAAAGAGCTTTCCAAAGGCGCGTATAATGCAATTGTAGTTTGTTTGAGGCTGAAACCCGAAGAAAGAATAACCATCATCACCGATAATGAATCCCTTGAAATAGCATCATCACTAGTTGCTGAAGTAAAAAAAGTAGGCTCAGAGTGCAGCCTGATGGTAATAGAAGATTACGCTTCAAGGCCGCTTAAGAATATGCCGCAGCAGATACTTGATGACCTCGCAAAAAGCCAGGTAAGTATTTTCTGCGCAATTGCCCATACGGGTGAGCTTCGCTCAAGAATTGATATGACTGAAGTTGTAGATGCCCACAAAATAAGGCACGGGCATATGGTTAATATCAATAAGCAGATAATGCTTGAAGGAATGCGTGCAGACTTTCTGAAGGTTGATGAACTTTCGCAAAAGCTTATTGATAAGGCGCGCAAAGCTAAAACTATCACAGTAAAAAACGCAGCCGGTACAAATATGATCGGCGAATTTTCCCAATCGCTTAAATGGCTAAAGACAAGCGGAATAATTTCAGTGGAAAAATGGGGAAACCTGCCCGGCGGGGAGATATTCACTTCACCATACAACGTAAACGGAGTTTTTGTTGTAGATGGTGTTGTGGGTGACTATCTTTGCCAAAAGTACGGTGACCTGAAAGATACGCCGCTTTCAATCTGGATAAAAGACTCCCGCATCACAAAAATGGAGTGCGTTAACAAAGAACTGCTCGAAGAATTCACCGCATATACAATGACCGATGAGAACAGTAATCGTGTTGGTGAATTTGCCATTGGCACAAACATTGCCTGCAAGCATGTAATAGGTCACATACTTCAGGATGAAAAGCTGCCAACAGTGCATATAGCATTCGGACATCCGTATTCGGCTCACACAGGTGCAGACTGGCAGTCAACTACACATATTGACTGCGTCAGCGTGGCATGCAGTATCTGGCTTGATGAAGAGCAGGTAATGGATAATGGAAAATTTTTAATTTAATATTTCAGTTTAATTCAAATTCCAAATAAATTAAAAACTCACTGGTGTAATTACACACAAAAAAAAATGAAACGCTACATCATCAGCTTAATTTTAAGCTCAGCCCTGTTTCTTAGTTTCAACGGATGCAAAAAAGATGATACTTCGGTAAATAATGGTATCACCAATAATTCACCAACAGTTCCGGTAAATCCTGCCCCTGCGGATAGCACAACCGGAATAGATGACAGTACAGCAGTTCTTTTAAGCTGGGAAAGTACTGACCCCGATATAAACGATACCCTGAAATTTGATGTTTTTGTTGGCACAAGCCTGCCCCTTAGTGATGTACCTTTAGCCGCGAACCTTACCTCCCCGACTTATGATATGGGTGTACTTACATTTCCCGGGACCACATACTACTGGCAGGTAAAAGCTAAAGATAATCACGGCGCATCGGCTACAGGCAGTATCTGGAGATTTACTATCAGAACAAGACCATAAATATATACAGACCATTTGGTACCAGAGATCAGAAAAAAGTACAACGCGGAATTCACACAGGAAAAGTATGAGGCTTTTGTAAAGGATCTGAACACTACCTATGACTTTCCAATTGAATTCCGGATTGCTGAGACTCCTATTTTTATAGGTAAAGAATTCAAGAACGAGATACTTAACGCTGTTGATATAATTACATCGTATCTCATGAGTCCGGAGTATCAGAAGATATCCCTGAACGCCATACCTGAAGGTATGGCAGTACCAAATGACCCCGGTTACCCCGCAATGATGGCAATTGATTTTGCTATCTGTAAAGATGAAGATGGTAAATTCATACCAAAGCTTATTGAACTGCAGGGATTCTCTTCACTGTTTTTCTATGAGCTGCTGCAGAACTATATGTTCCGCAAACATTTTATTATTGATGAGCGCTACGGCGGGTTGTTCAATATCCACAAACCCGATGAGTACCTGGATATCCTGAAGAAGGTTGTAATTGGCGACTCAAACCCGGAGAATGTTATACTGCTTGAAATTGAACCAGATAACCAAAAGACCAGAATAGATTTTGAATGCTGTTATACCTATATAGGCGTTAAGCCGGTTTGCCTTAGTGATATTACAAAAGAAGGCAAAGACCTTTATTATATGAATAACGGCAAAAAGACAAAGATAGAGCGTATATATAATAGAGTAATATTTGATGAGCTTGAAAGAAGGAAGGACCTGAAATTTAATTTCAGCTTCCAGGATGAGCTGAATGTTACATGGGTACCGCATCCTAACTGGTTTTACAGGATTAGCAAATATTCGCTTCCTTTCTTAAAAAATAAGTACGTTCCCGAAACAGAATTCCTGAGTGATATCAAAACATATCCCGCTGACCTGGAAAATTATGTACTGAAGCCGCTTTTCAGCTTCGCAGGCGTTGGTGTAGTGTTTGATGTTACCAAAGAAATCCTTGATAGCATTACTGACCGCACGAATTACATACTTCAGAAAAAAATCAGTTATGAGCCTGTGATCGAGACACCCGACCAGCCCGCAAAAGCGGAGCTAAGGCTGCTGTTCGTTCATAATGAAGGTAAGCCTTACCTTGTAAATAATCTTGTACGCTTAAGCAAAGGCAAGATGATGGGCGTGGATTTCAACAAAGAAAAAACGTGGGTAGGGTCGAGTTTGGCTTATTTTGAGCATTTGTAATGATTTTATTCCCGCCCACCTGTCCGGGCAGTCTGCCGTCAATTTTCATGGGGCCCTTATAAAAACATAATACTGCTATTAATCCCTTTTTTGCATCGCAATTCGTTATTCGCAATTCTTAATTCGCAATTTTCCTCCAATCCTGCACCCAAAATTTTTAAATTGTTTTTATAGTCATTGCTTAGTATTTTTGTGTTCTAAATTTTGTAAAAAACAGATAATATGAGCCGTAAATTGAAATTTTTTGCAGTTATATTGGTTTTTTGCGGTTTTTCAATCAATTCTAACGCCCAATTGCTCCCAAGTTTTGCCTTCGCAGGCGGAGTAACAGCAGGGTGGCACTTCAATCCCGTTAAAAATTTAAATACAGAGCTCAAAAACGCAGGATTTCCTGAATTTTCAGAAAGCGGTTTTTTCACAACCGGCGGCGGCGGCTTTATTGATCTGCCTATGAAGAGCAATTTCTTAAGGATTGGCGGGTTTGGCAATGGTTTTACATCAAAAATTTCCAAACAGGTAAACGATACCCTTAAGAAAGACGCGAATTATTCATTGGGGCAGGGCGGTCTGAGTATTGAATACGTAATGGTACTTGGCAAAGTTATTGATATTTCATTTGGCTCAAAATTTTCAACCGGTACCTTAAAGCTTGAATTGTACAAATACGGCAACGATCTGGGCAGTTACAGCAATTCATATAATGAGTTTCAGTCAAACGGTTCATCAAACAACATTTCACGCACATACAAATCGCGTTTTTATACAGTTCAGCCGCAGGTTGGAATTGGCATCATGCTCAGGAAATTTATGTATCTGAAAATTGACTGCGGTTACCAATTGGGCGCACAGAATACATGGCGCGTTGATAACGACGTGGAAGTAAATAATTTCCCTTCAGGAATAGAAGCAAAGGGGCTTGTACTGAATGTTGGCCTTAATTTTGGTTTGTTCATCAGGGATTAAAGAAAAGGAATTTATTTGAAAAATATTTTAGTTACCGGCGGTGCCGGTTTTATTGGAACAAACTTTGTCTATTACATCACAGGCAAAGGCCACAAAGTTACGGTACTTGATAAGCTTACTTACGCCGGCGGAAAAGATAATCTTGAGCCTCTAATTACCGAAGGTAAAGTTGAATTTGTACAGGGCGATATATGTGATGAAGATATTGTAAAGAAAGCTGTTAGCGGCTGTGACTCAGTGGTACATTTTGCCGCTGAAAGCCATAACACACGCAGCGAAACCGACCCTGATCTTTTCTACCGCACAAATGTTACGGGAACGAAAGTAATGCTTGAAAAAGCATTTGAAAAGGGTGTGGATAAATTCATACACATATCCACAGATGAAGTTTACGGCTCAATTGCCGATGGTTACTTTGCCGAAGGCGATAAAAAACTTGGCGATAGCCAGGCAACATCAGCTTATTCAAAATCAAAATCACAGGCAGATGACCTTGCAATGGAATTCGGCAGGAACTATCCGGTTGTTGTATTAAGACCCACAAATAATTTCGGTCCCTGGCAGTACCCTGAAAAAGCATTACCAAGATGGATCTCAAACATACTGCTTGGCAGCAAAATTCCGCTTTGGGGCGAGGGTCTGCAGGTAAGAGACTGGCTATATGCTCCGCTTACAGCAGAGTGTCTTGAATTCCTGCTTGATAAAGGCGAGGCTGGCAATGCATATAATGTTGCCGCTAACCATAACCCTGAGATCACCAATAAAATGGCGGCTGAGTGGCTTTGCGAATTGCTGAACGTTAGCAAAGATGAATTCATCGAGTACATCCCTGATCCAAGACCTAACCATGATTTCCGCTACGCGCTGAATGTTGATAAGATCACAAACCTTGGCTTTAAGCCAAAAATTGACCCGTTCAATCAGTTCAAATCAACTGTTGAGTGGTACAGGCAGAACGAAGCATGGTGGAAAAAACGTAAAGAAGAAGCTGAGAGCATTTATAAATAATAAGTTTGCCGCAAGATCCAATATTAAATTTCACTGTACACTACCAAGAAATCACTATCAAGGGGAAAATAATTAATGAGTGAAGTATTAAGAGAAAAAATTAAACAGAAAAAAGCTAAGATCGGTATTATCGGACTGGGATACGTCGGGTTGCCGCTTGCCATAGAATTTGCAAGAAAAGGTTTTAATGTTCACGGAGTAGATCTTGATCAGAATAAAATCAAGCTGATTCAGCAGAAAAAGAATTATATCAAAGATGTTATCAACAAAGATTTCCTTTACGCTATAAATAATAATCTGTTTACCGCTTCTGCAAGCTATGATAAGATAGGTGACCAGGAAATTATATTTATCTGTGTGCCAACCCCCGTTACTGATAACAAGACACCGGATATTTCTTTCATAATGGATTCTGCGGGGGAAATATTCAAAAGAATGAAAAGACACACTCTTATTATTCTAAAAAGCACCACATTCCCCGGTACAACCGAAGATTACGTTCAGCCGCTGTTAGAATCAAAGGGCTGGAAAGTTGGCAAGGATTATTATCTCTCATTTTCACCTGAGCGTGTTGACCCGGGCAATAAAGTTTATAATACAGGCAATACACCAATAGTAGTTGGCGGCGTAACAAAAAAATGCCAGGAGCTTTCTGTTATGATAATGCAGGAAGTAGCTACAAAAGTTCACCAGGTATCATCGCCGCGTGTGGCTGAAATGGAAAAGCTTCTTGAGAATATTTTCCGCAGTGTGAATATTGCCCTGGTTAATGAGCTTGCGAGGCTTTGCGACAGGATGGGCAATGTAAATATATGGGAAGTGATAGAAGCCGCTGCAACAAAACCATTTGGCTATATGCCGTTCTATCCTGGACCCGGAATCGGCGGGCACTGCATACAGATAGACCCGTACTATCTTGACTGGGCAGCAAAGCAGTATGATTTCCATACAAATTTTGTTGAGCTTGCCGCTGAGTCAAACGAAGAAATGCCGTTTTATGTAAGAGATATGGTAATGCGCGAAATTGCCAATGCACCTGTTAAAGCAAGCGAAGCTAACGTGCTGATACTTGGAACAACATTCAAACGCGATGTTGAAGATCCGCGTAATTCACCGGCTATAAAAGTAATTGAGCTGCTTTATAAAGAAGGCATTCAGAATATTAATTTCCATGACCCGTATATGAGAAATATCCGTTTGATGGATAAAATATTCCGTGTGCAGGAGCTGAATGAAAAGCTGCTTAAGGATGCTGATGTAACGGTTATTGTTACTGATCATACAACATATGATTATGAATGGATAGTAGCATTTTCAAAACGTATAGTTGATACACGCAATGCAACCAAAAAGCTGAAACTTAACAGGGAAAAAATCACCCTGCTTGGGGCTAATACATTCAAGATCAGCTAGTAAGTTAATAATTGAGCAAAAAGAAAAAGATAATTTCAGTTGTAGGGGCAAGACCTAATTTTATGAAACTTGCCCCTATTGAACTGGAGCTTGCAAGACACAAAAACCTTTTCACGCATTTAATTGTACATACCGGTCAGCATTATGACCACAAGCTTTCGAAGGTATTTTTTAAAGACCTGAATTTGCCCGAACCTGATATATTCCTAGGCGCAGGCTCAGGCTCGCATGCGGAGCAAACTGCCCGCATAATGGTAGAGTTTGAAAAAGTGGTGCTGAAGGAAAAACCTGATCTAGTTATAGTGTTTGGTGATGTTAATTCAACAATTGCCTGTGCACTTGTGTGTTCCAAGATACACCATAACGGCGGCACGATCCCGATTGCGCATGTTGAAGCAGGGCTGCGAAGCTTTGATACAACAATGCCTGAGGAAATTAACCGTATCGTGACTGATTCACTTTCTGATATGCTTTTTATCACTGAAAAAGAAGGCGTGAAGAATTTGCTCAAAGAAGGTGTAAGCAGAAAGAAAATACATCTTGTTGGCGATACGATGATAGATTCACTTGTTTACTTCAGAAAGAAATTCAGTACATCCGGTATCCTGAAAAAGCTTAAGCTCAAAAAGGGCAGGTATATACTTTCCACAATACACAGACCGGTGAATGTTGATAACAAAGAGAACCTTGCAAGAATAATTTCAATTTTCAGTAGAGTTTCTGAGAAGGCATTAAGCTATGATCCTGAAATAAAAATAGTATTACCTATCCACCCGCGTACATTAAAAATGGCGGAAAATTTTTCACTCCTTGAAAAATTGAAAAGTATACCCGGCATCCTCACAATTGATCCTGCGGGTTATACTGATTTTATTAAATTACTTACCGATTCGAAACTTGTAATTACTGATTCCGGCGGCATACAGGAAGAAGCAACTTTTTTGAAAATTCCCTGTTTAACATTACGGGATTCATTCGAAAGACCCGAAACACTGAGTTTGGGTTCAAACACTTTGTGCGGACTGAATGAAGCTCTGGTGGTTAAGAAAATTTCAGAAATATTCACAGGAAAATACAAAAAAGGAAGAATTCCACACTTAATGGACGGAAAAGCCTCCAAAAGAATAGTAAATGCTGTTAAAACCCGCCTGCTGTAAACCATCAAAAACAGTTAAGTCCTGTATTTACTGATTATATTATTGTATTTTCTATGTTTTAAAAAAGAATTAACTTTAAATTCCGGGTCTTATATTTTACGTAATAATTCCGGAGCTTAAAGTTAATAAAATCATAGTTTTTGAACGGAAAAAAACATTATTTCTTCTCTGATGTTCACCTTGGCTATCTGGATAGGACAGAAGAAAAGTCAAAAGAAAGGAAACTTGTCAGTTTCCTTGAAAGTATAAGAACTGACGCACAGAAGATATATATAGTGGGCGACCTGTTCGATTGCTGGATAGAATACCGCAGGGCGGTACCAAAAGGATTTTACAGAACGCTGGCAAAGCTGAACGAAATTGTTGAACAGGGAATTGAAGTGAATTTCTTTTCGGGTAACCATGATTTTTGGCTGAATACTTACTTAAGAGATGATGTAGGTCTTAAGCTTTACAGTGATTCACTTGATACAGTAATTGACGGCAAGCGTTTTTTTATAACTCATGGTGATGGACTTTCAAAAGGTGATACAGGTTACAAGATCATCAAAAAGATCCTTCGCAGTCCGTTTAACCAGTTTTTGTATTCACTTGTTCACCCCGATATAGGATTATGGCTTGCGCAGGGGTCTTCAAAAAAATCGAGGCTTCATACCGATGATAAACAGAGAATCGAAGAAACATACGGCAGTGAAAACAAAACCGGCTCACACGGCTCCAGCGGGATGAGAGAGTTTGCCTCAGCGAAAATTGCTGAGGGAGTTGATTATGTTGTTATGGGGCACATTCATAAACCGCAGGATATAGAACTGACAGGCAGTAACCGAAAAGGGCACTACATAACCCTTGGTGACTGGATCAGGAATTATACATACGGAGAGTATTCCGGCGGCAATTTTGAGATAAAAAAATACAGTAAAGAAAATTAGAGGGTTTAAACAATAGATGTTCGGCGGAAAAAACAAAAATAAAAAAAACTCAAAAGATCCCAAAACCCTTGAACGGGAAGAGTACTTTAACAACCGCGACTACAGGCGCAAGATGATGAATAAGAAAAAAAGATCATCCACGCGCAAATTGAGTATCTTTGCATTTTTCCTGATTGCAATAGCCGTTGTTACTATTGCGTACGGCGCGTATCTTTTCAACGGATTGCCGCCGCTATCGAGCCTCGAGAATCCAAAAACCGATCTTGCAACTAAAATTTATTCCGAAGATGGCGAGCTTATTGACCAGCTATTCATTGAGAACCGTACAATTGTTTCAATTGACGCAATTCCAAAAGATCTTATAAACGCGCTGATAGCCACAGAAGACCGCAAGTTTTACAAACACTGGGGAATTGATCTTGACCGTATTGTAAAAGCTATGTTCAAGAATGTAATGAGCTTTTCCATCAAAGAAGGCGCAAGTACAATTACACAGCAGCTTGCAAGGAATCTTTACCGCACTGAAATCGGGCAGGCAATTTCTCTTACCCGTAAATTAAGAGAAGCCATTACAGCCATACAGATAGAAAAGACGTACACCAAAGAAGAAATTATGCTGCTTTACCTGAACCAGGTATATTTTGGCAGGGGCGCTTATGGCGTTGAAGCTGCGGCAAAAACCTTCTTCGATAAATCAGTTACTGACCTCACGCTTGATGAATGCGCAATGCTTGTAGGTATGGTCAAAAATCCTTCGGGGTATTACGATCCTATTGAGCATCCCGAAAACTGCATGGACAGAAGAAATATCGTTCTGAACAATATGCAGGAGGAAGGATATATCACAAAAGAAGTTTACGAGCTTGCCAAGAACGATCCAATAAAAGCGCAGCCCCGGACCATACAGAAACAATCAATAGGTGTTGGCGGACAGTTCAGCGAATATGTTAGGCAGGTACTTGAGAAAAAAGCAGAAAAATACGGATTCAATATATACAGGGACGGCTTAATAGTTACCACAACTCTTAACAGCCGCATGCAGAAGCATGCTGTTGATGCGGTAAACAACCAGCTTAAAGATTTCCAGCGCGCATTTAATTCAACATGGAACTGGAAGGGTAACCGCCAGCTTTTGAATGATGCAGTTGAAAAATACATCAAGCAAAGCGATGAATATAAGAAGGCCAAAACAGATAATGACAGGCAGCGCATATTTAACAAACTGAAGCAGGATAACGAGTTTGTTGAAAAAGTTAAAGAGCGCGAAATTGCCGTGCAGGTTGGATTTGTTGTAATTGATCCGAAAACCGGCGAAATAAAAGCAATGGTGGGGCAGAATCCAAATTACCCGTTTAAGTACGGACTAAACCACGTAACACAGATAAAACGTCAGCCCGGTTCATCGTTTAAACCATTTGTTTATACTACAGCCATTGAAAATGGCTATTCGCCTGCTTACACAATTTCCAATGACCCGCTGAAAGTTGTAATTGGCGGGCAGACATGGTCACCTAAAGGCGGCGGCACGGGCGGAATGGTATCGCTGCGCGAAGGTATAACGCAATCAATAAATATTGTAGCAGTACGAACAGCTATGGAAATAGCGCCGATTGACCAGGTAATTAAGCTTGCGCATAAAATGGGCGTGAACTCAGAGCTGCCTAATGTGCTTTCACTTGCACTTGGCGTTGGCGAAGTTTCACCGCTTGAAATGACAAGCGCCTACGGAGTGTTCCCGAATGAAGGAATATGGGTTGAGCCGCATGCAATTGTAAGAATTGAAGACCGTTATGGTAATATTATTGAAGAATCAATTCCCGAAACCCGCGAAGTTATAAGCGAAGGTGTTGCGTATATGATGAGCGATATGATGGAAGACGTTGTTAATGACGGTACGGCTGCATCTATCAGGAACTGGTTCAACAGACCCGCAGCGGGTAAAACCGGTACTACACAGGATTATACAGATGCATGGTTTGTTGGATTTACACCGCAGCTTGTTGCAGGATGCTGGCTTGGCTTTGATGACCCGCGCA
>CAZQYL010000044.1:0-2389 GCA_964597425.1 uncultured Ignavibacteriales bacterium
ATTGAAAATTATTTTACCAGGACCAATTTCTTAACTGATGTGAAATTTATACCGCTGCCATTTACATTTATGCGATATATATAGATACCGCTGGCAATATTTGTGCCGTCAAATATTGCGGTGTAATAGCCCGCATCCATATTTGAGTTAACAAGTGTCTTAACGAGCCTGCCTGTTAAGTCATACACTGAAATATTCACATTGGCATCTTCGGGCAGCTGGTAATCAATTTTTGAAACAGGGTTTGAAGGATTCGGATAGTTCTGCGAAAGATCATAGTTCACAGGTCTTCCGATATCAACAGCATTTGGAGCGTTGAAATGTTCAAAATTCCCGTTGAGATCAATCTGCTTCAACCTGTAATTGAACTTACCGTTGCCCGGTTTTACATCAAGGAAAGAATAATTTGTAGTTTCGTTTGAATTACCAACTCCGTTTACAAAGCCCGCATTTATCCACTCAGATACATTACCAGCCTTATCGACTGCCTGCCTCTGAATTTCAAATCCTGAATTGTTTATCTCTTCTGATGTACTCCACAAAAGTTTAACATCCTTCTTTTGCGCAAATGCATCAAAGGAAGCCAGGGTTACTGGCAGGGCATAATCAGTAATGAGTGATACGCTCAGGTTAGTCTTTGAAGGATCGTTTGTGGAAAGTATCATAAAACCATTTGTCGCATCAAACTGCGGGAGATTATTGCCATTCTTCATTAACCCAAAAGCGTTGGTAGCCCTAACAGTAAACAACGCGCTATCGTTTGGCGCAATTGCACCCGGCAGTGATGTAAGCAGTGTGAAGTTTGCTGAATAAGAACCCGTGAAATTTGCAGCGCTGACTGTTAAGTTAGCAGTGCCGGAATTTTTCAGATAGAAATTCCTGTCAACAAATGAGCTTTGCGGTATGATGCCGAAATCTATTGTAGTATCTGCGCTGCTGTTAACACGCGCAGCGGCACTTAGCGTGCCCAATGTTCTTACAAATGTAATTCTTAAACTGTCATACACTGGCGCATCCCCGGAGGCAACGTCATAATTCAAAAATTTCCAGTTACCGCTTGCCTGCGTACCGTTAAGTCCGCGCAGTGTAATTTCGGGGTAATACGTTCCGTTAGTGTACGGTGGTGTACCCTGGTACCAGTATTGCGCAGCGGAATCGGAAACATATGCACCGGTGATATTATCAAGTGAAGTGCCGTTTTCAGAGAACAGGCATTTCCTGTTGTTGTTATTATCGGTTATGGGTGACCATAAATACAGAATATTATCGCTTACCCACGTGTGCCTTAAATAAATCCTTACTTTGGTGTTAAGTATCTTAAAGCCGGAAAAAGTTACACCTGCCGATATACCGGCACCGCCATCAGGGGGGCTCCATGCAGAAAGTTTATTGGTAGATTCAGTTAAACTGCCAATAGCATAATAACACAGCCAGAAAGTATTTGGTGCGCCTTTAGGGAAGTAAACAATGTTACCTGAAAAATCCGTGGCTTTTAAGTAATACTGTACTTCAGTTTCCCACCCGAAGCAGGGGAGATTAAAATAAAAATCATTGCCGGTATATGATACGGCGTAAGCTGAATCAAATGCGCTCCACCCTGCATTATTTTTGTTTGAGCGGTAAATAACCATCGGCATCTGGCTTCCTGAATTAGGTACAGCTGCGCCGTTATGATCTGTAATATTTGCAGTAATGATTGTTTGATATGTGCTGTTGCTGCTTGCAGCATTTGTGTGATTTACAGAAGGAGGGGTTATATCAACTCCGGCTGCAAGTCTAACGGAATTATATGCATTTATTCTGCCGTAACCGTAATAGTTGTTCCATTTTCCGTATGTTTTGTTCGTGGAGTATGGCACGTTATCAATTTTGTCGCACCCATAAAGCAGGTTTTGTGTAACCTGCAGCCTTGTTTGGGAAGTGTTGACTGAAAGTACCAGTGCAGCTACTCCAGCCGCATTCGGGCAGGAGCAGGATGTGCCGTTAAATGTTGAATAATAATTTCCTGATACACCTGCAGCAGTATTGTAGCCGCCTGTACCCTGTACATCTGTTGAGTAACAGACAGTTGGAGCAACACACTCCAGGTCACCGGTTGCAACACTTTCTCCGTAGTTTCCGCCCCACCAGTACTGGTTGCCTGAGCCTGCGGCTTTCTTCTGGTCATGCGGGGTAGATGCTCCGACGCAGATTACATTTGCAAGATAAGAAGGATACTCAGGCGGATTTCTGCCTTCATTACCAGAAGAGAACAGAATTATACAGCCAAGTCCGCCGCGCCCGCTTGTTGCTGCGCTGTTTATGGCATTGGTAATAGTTGCATTAACCGATCCGCCGCCCCAGCTGTTGCTTAGTACATCTATCCCTCTGACCCTTGCAGTATCAAACG
>CAZQYL010000044.1:2489-12706 GCA_964597425.1 uncultured Ignavibacteriales bacterium
CCGCCCCAGCTGTTGCTTAGTACATCTATCCCTCTGACCCTTGCAGTATCAAACGCCCTGCCTATTCCAAGATTTGTAGCACTGCCTGCTGCGTTGAATATTCTTAATGCCATTAATTTGCAATTGGGTGCAATGCCTGCTATTCCTAATGAATTATTTGTGATGGCACCAATGAGACCCGCAGTACATGTACCATGATTGCCCGAATCACGGGGAACAGTGTTTACATTATAATAACCATCATACCCGGCAAGCAGGTGCCCGGCTGATTGAAAATCAGGATGGGTAGAGTCAATTCCTGTATCCAGCACACCAACTTCTATTGATGATGAGCCGAGAGTATAATCCCAAGCCTGGCTAACACGCATATCTGCGCCGGCTATGCCGGTTGCCGTTGAGCCATCGCCTGCGGAAGTATTTCCGCCGGTAGGAACACTTTGCGAAGTGTTGTTTAATGCCCACTGAGATGAATAATAAGTATCATTGGGTGTATAGTTCAGCAGGCAGAATTCAGGATAAAGGAAGTTAGGTTCAGCATATTCAAATATCGAAGAATTATAATAGATATCTGATAGCTCGAGGGCATTTTTTGTTTCACCCGGCAATGATTTGATAAGAAAACCCTTTTTGTCTCCAACATTCCCGATGATAACACACCTGTTCTGAGCATTCAGCATGTTCAGATTTTCGGCATATCTTTCATCTTTTATTCTTACAATGAATTCATCGGTTGGCACCTGGTAAACTTTTCTTGCAGTGCCGTAATATGTTTTGGTTATGAACTTAACTCCCGCAATGCCCTGCAGCTGCTGCATAACGGAGTTGACCCTTGAAAACATTTTGCCTGATGATAATGTGATAATAATAACATTATTATCAGCAATTCTTACGGTATCGTTATAGTTTAACCTGTTCTTTATCTGTGAGGATATATTCTGTACAGAATAGGAATTGTTTTCTGTAACTACAGCAATTTTATCTTCGCGGGGCTCAAGGTAAACGGGCTGATTATTGTAAAAGTAATAATTTACCTCTGCGAAGAAATTTCCCTGAATGAATATGAAGAGCAGAAATGAAATTATTTTAAATCTCATATAGTGGAGTAATTTTATTTTTTGCAAAGATCAATTATACGCTCAAGATCTTCGGCGGTGTAATATTCAATAACAATGCTGCCTGTGGTTGGTGATGACGGACTTAACCTTACCCGTGTACCAAAATGCTCCATAAACTTTTCTTCAAGGAATTTAATAGCCGCTTTGTTCTGATCGGTAATTTCGTATATCTTCTTTTCGCGTTTTTCCTGTTTGTTCTTTTTCTTTTTGGTAAGTTCTTCAGCTTTTCTTACGCTTAAACTTTCTGATGTTATGCGCTTCCACAGGAGAAGTTTATCAACATCGTTATCCATCGCAAGTATTGAACGCGCATGTCCTTCGGAGATTTCTCCTTTTTTGATGCTTAGCTTAATTTCTTCGGGCAATGTTAACAGCCTTAAAGTATTTGCAACGGCGCTTCTTGATTTGCCGACTTTTACAGCAATTTCTTCCTGTTTTAAGCTGCATTCATCAATAAGCCTTTTGTAGCCTTCGGCTACTTCAAGGGAGTTCAGGTTGGCGCGCTGAATGTTCTCTATCAGCGCAATTTCCAGCAGGTCCTCTTTCGAGCTTACATCAAGCACAAATGCGGGTATTTTATCAATTCCCGCAAGTTTAGATGCGCGAAGTCTTCTTTCACCCGAAATTAATTCATAGCTGCCGTCATCAATTTTCCTTACGGTTATAGCCTGTATAATACCCTTTTGCTTTATAGATTCGGCGAGGTCATTTAGTTCCCCGGCATCGAACTCTTTCCTGGGCTGGTATGGATTAGCCTTTATCATATCAAGCTCTATGAACAGGATCTGTTCATCGCTTTTTGGATTAAGCTCGGTTATGTTTTTGTGGAATTCAGGTATATTGTTATTTTGTTCTGCGGCTTCAGAGCCGCCGAAGAGGACATCAAGTCCTTTACCAAGTCCGCCTTTAGGTTTATCTTTTGACATTATTACCTGCCTGTTTGATTGATATTATTTCCTTCCTTTTCAGGTGGAATATCTTTATTTACTACTTCAAATTTCGGTGCATCGTAGGTAAGGATATTATCGAACTTCTGCAGATGTTCTTTGCCGTTACGGCGAAGGAATTCATTTGCAAGCTCGGTGTAATTTTTTGCTCCAACTGAAAGCGGGTCATATACTACAACCGGCTTACCGAAGGAAGGTGATTCGCTTATCTTGACATTACGCATTACTTTCACGGGATATAATTTATCCTGGAAATATTTTTCAAGCTCGGTGGCAACTTGGTTTGAAAGCCTTAGCCTTGCATCGAACATTGTGAGCAGGTAGCCCTCAATTTCAATATGCGGATTCAAGCGTGATTTTATCATTTTGATGGTGTTGAGCAAAAGGGTCAGTCCTTCAAGTGCGTAATATTCGCTTTGCACAGGAATCAGGACCGAATCAGAGGCTACAAGTGAGTTCAGTGTGATCAGGCTTAGCGAGGGCGGGCAATCAATAAAAATGAAATCAAAAAATTCCTTAATTTCATCAAGCCTTTTTTTCAGGATATACTCGCGCTCAGGCATGGAGACAATTTCAATTTCAATTCCAACCAGATTGATATTGGACCTTATCATGAAAAGATTCGGAACCTCGGTCTGCGTTACGCAGGATTTAGGAGCGGTAACTCCTGTCAGGAGTTCGTAAACGGAGCCTTCCATGGAATTTGTCGGGAAACCGAGTCCTGAAGTAGCGTTTGACTGCGGGTCAATATCAACAAGCAGTACTTTGCATCCGCAGGCGGCAAGTGCCGCGCACAGGTTAACAGCGGTTGTAGTTTTGCCTACCCCGCCCTTTTGATTAGCTATTGAAATTATCTTTGACAAATTTTTCTTTTTACAAGGTCTTAAATCCCTTGTTGGTTTTTAGTAGTTTTAGATCGTTATTGCTTCGCCGTAAGGCATTATAACACATTTTTTACCTATGGATTCAACTTTACGTTTGAATTCTTCCGGGTTAGTATCAATCACATCAAATGTTCCGTAATGCATTGGCGAAACAGTTTTGCAGTTCAGGAACTCAACAGCTTTTACAGCATCATCAATTCCCATAGTATAGTTATCGCCTATTGGCAGCAACGCCAGATCAATATTGAACATTTCGCCGATTAGTTTCATATCAAGGAAAAGGCCAGTATCACCGGCGTGGTAAATAGTCTTATCGCCTATAGTTAAAATGATCCCGGCGGGTTCACCCATATACAGGTTTTCTGATTCAAGCGAAGAACTGTGATGCGCGATTGTTAATTTAACTTTACCGAAAGGGAATACCTTTTGACCTCCAATACCCATTCCGTGAGATTTGTATCCTTTTGAGATCAGGTATTCGGAAAGTTCATGCACAGCTATAATTGTTGCATCGTTATTTTTTGCAATTTCCATGCTATCACCAATGTGATCACCGTGAGCATGTGATAATATTATGTAATCAGCTTTAACATCAGCCGGTTTAACTTTGGCATTTTTGTTATAGGTGAAAAAGGGGTCTATTAGTACGGAATGATCGCCTGTAATAATTTCAAAGGCAGAATGCCCGTGATAAGTAATTTTAATCATTTTTTCGGTTTTAATAGGAAATTAAGCAAAGTTAGGGTATTTAATATTGTAATTCAATTTAATAAAAAAGGCAGGTCAAAAGCTGCATTTTGACCTGCCTTTCTATCAAAAATCAGTGTTTATTTGCCGGTTAGGCTCACAACTTCAACTTTTTTACTGCGATAGCCTATTTTCTTGTTTCCATCATATATTACTATTCTCATCTTATAACTCCCTGACTTATCAGGAGCGGTAACGGTATATTGTAGCTCTTTGCTCTGGCCGGGTTCCAGTTTCCACTCACCTGACCACTCTTTTTTTATTTCAAAAACGCCTAGCTCATGCGAATAAATATTTTCATTGGTCCATGTGTTCTTGCCTGTATTGGTAATTGTTACAGTTACTTTTGCGCTTTGACCTGCGGTCATCTGGTCAGGCATATCGCTGATTGTTGCCTTTACTTTACCAAGATTCTGAGCAAGTAAACTGCCTGAAGCCAGTAAAATCACAAAAAATACAGTAATAATTGATGAAAATTTGAACATTTTTTAATTTCTCCTTTAGAATTTAAAAGTTATATGAAAATTAGACATTCAGTTCTGAAAAAAGTTTAACGGCTAGTTTATCAGCTTAAAAAACTGATAATTCAGCATTGTGAATGAAAATATAAGTATACCTGTTGTTGAGACCGCGATATGATACAACCCGCCTTTTGTGCCGGCAGGCAGCACAAGCATCAACAAAAATGATGCCGAATATAATAAAAATTTGTTGGATAAAAAATTTAGATCCAGAAGCAGCGCAAAAAGTACTATGAGCAGAACTGCAAACAATATTGTATGCATTAGTTTTGATAAGCGGATGACTTTAAAATAGATTAGCCAGCCTGTCATATAATTTATTATATACATAACAAGTCCTGTTATTGTAAGTATGCCTGTGATATCCGTATTCATTTTAAATTGTTCCCCCAGGTATCTTTATATGAAAGTTCATTTACCGGTTTTCTTTGTGATGAGCGCCAGTCAATAGTTGGCCGTTTAATTGCGGGATCAACGTATCCCATTCTGAAGATAGCGCACATTTCGTAATCATCAGGGATTTTCAACATCTTGGAGATCTCATTCCATTTTTCAGGAATTTCTCCCGGGGTAGAAATGAACTGCATTCCCATACCGATTGCTGTTGTCACAAGCCAGAGTGTTTGAATAACTGCTCCCATAGAAATAACAGAATAGAATCCCGAGAGCTCTTCTTTTTTGTATTCATCTTTGGTTAAGCATATAACGAACAGCAGGGGAGAGGATGCCACGAGTTTTTCCTCATCGTTGCCAAGTATGCGCGGCACTTTGAATTTTGCCATTACTTTACCGCCTGCTTCAGAAAAAATTGTTCTTACAAAAGGCTTCAAAACTCCCGGCAGGTGATCTATATGAATGCCGTCTTTGGTTTGCTCCATTTCCTCTTCGCTGAAGCGGAAATACTTCCTATACTGCTTCCAGAACCTGCCGTCATTCATTAACTCAACCATTGAGTCACCCGCAATTTTTGCGATATTGCCGATGATCTTCTCATCCGTTATGGCAACGAACCGCCACGGCTGGCTGTTGAAGTGACTGGGGCAGTGTGATGACATTTTTATGAGCAGTTCAATATGCTCATCGGTAACTTTTTTATCTGCAAATTTTGAATTTGCTGTTTTTCGGTTTACAATTGCTTCAAGAAGATCCATATGACCCCACCCTTAACGCACCATAGGTGCGTTTTCCCTCCCTTAGAAACAATGCCTTCGGCCCGAAGGGGAGGGATACTATTTAATTTATTTTCATTTAACTTTGATAACAATAATACTATAACAATAAATAAAAAAGGCAGGTCGTAAGACCTGCCCCATTAATAAAATCATGAAGTATTATTGGAGGTACTTCAGTAACAGTGCAAATATCATCTAACTTTGAATTTATTGTTCTACCGTGAATCGGGTAAATTCGATTATTATGATATTTGCATTATTTTATCATAACCATACGCTTTGTTTCAGAGAAATCACCTGAAGTTAGCTTATAAAAATAAACTCCGCTTGAAAATTTTGATGCTCTCCATTCAGCTTCATATGTTCCGGGTTTCAGTTCTTCATTCACTAATGTTTCAACAACTCTTCCCATTGCGTCAAAAATTGTGACGTTCACAAATCCCCTGTTGGGAACAGTGAATTCAAAATTTGTTGTTGGATTGAATGGATTTGGAAAATTCTGTGATAACGAAAATCTTTCAGGTATTTCAGAACTGATAATCTCAATCCCGGTTGGGTTACCTGTAGGATTGCGTTTATAATAGATCTCATTATTCCCGTTTCTGTCATCGTACCACAAAACATTGACTACATTACCGGATAGACATACATTTGCTCCTCTTGATTCACCCGAATTGTTCGTTAACCTTGTATCAGAACCCCATGAAGACCCGCTGTTGGTAGAGAATTTGTAATATATTTCACTGTTGCCATCTCTGCTATCGCCCCAGACAATATGAGTATATATTCCTGAAACTGATATTGCGGGTGATCCTGAACTGGCAGAATTAATTGTAAGTATAGCATCAGAGCTCCAGTTAATGCCGTTATTTGTTGAGCGCTTGAAATAAATTTCATGGTTGCCGGTCCTGTCATCATCAAAAACAACATAAACCGCATTGCCTTCTGAAGTAATGTGAGGATTCCACGACTGCGCAGAATTATTTGTCAACCGGATCTCTGCATCCCAGTTAACGCCGCTGTTGGTAGAGCGGCGATAGTATATTTCTGTATTTGTCAGACTGGCCCTTTCATCTTCATATACAATGTGTACGTTTGAACCTGATGAAGAAATTGCGGGATATTTTTGTGCCAGGTTCCCGTTTGTCAGGCTAACCGGTGCGCTCCAGTTATAACCGTTGTTTGATGACCTTGAGTAATAAATATCCAGGTCTCCGAAGTATTCATCCAGCCAGGCGGCATAAATATAATTGGTTGCATATATATATGCGGAGTATGAATGGTATGTATCATCATCGGACACTCTGATAGCAGTTGACCAGTTAGTGCCGTTATTGGTTGACCGCATATAGTATATCTCAAAATACCCGCTTCTTTCATCATTGAAGAGTATATGTACATTGGAACCGTAAGATGAAATACATGGCTCAGTTGATGCAGCCGAATTGCTTGTCAGCCTTTGATCTGAGCTCCAGGTTTGACCGTTATCAGTTGATCGTTTGTAATATATTTCGTAATTACCATCCCTGTTATCACACCATGCAGTATGCAGGTAACTGTTCTCAGAAGCGATACATTTACCGTGAGTTGTTATTGAAGATCCTGCATAATTTGTCAGCCTTAGATCACTTTGCCATTGTGAAAGAGATGAGAATACTGTTAATAATATAATCAGATGTGCAGTTATTAGATTTTTCATTGTTTGGCCTTTCATTTTTCAGGCTTTTGTTATTTCAGGGGGCTTTCTTGATCACGGGTTTGCTCCATGGACTCTTTCCAATTTCAGTTACAACGGCTACCCTGAACATATAATTTTTGTTACTTTTCAAGTTCGAAACTGTACATTTGGCTGTACTTATAATATCTTCATATTTCCATCTGAGCGGTTTGTTACGCGAGGAGCTCTTCTGCAGCAGGTAGTATCTTGCATCCGGATCCGGTTCCCAAATCAGATTGATCTCACCCTTCAGGTCACCCCCGGCGGCATTTAGAACAATGGGGGATGCATTTCTGCTTTTAGATATGTTATGCCGCCGTTTACTGATTACTGTTTTTGGGGATGCTCTCATTTACATTTACCTTTATAACAAAAATAGTTTTTTGGTATGCTGTATTACAATGAAACTATTCTTTGTATGTTGTATTGATTTTTGTACCGAAATTGCCTTTTTTGTATAGTATTTTACATTATAAGGCTGAATTCATTCAAATATTCTGAAACATAAAGTTATATGTTTTGATAAGATCTTACTATGAATGTTTTTCCGCAAAGTTTGAATGAAGCAAAGCCGGAGATTTCAGAGCAGCCTGGAGCTATACTTTTTTTGTTTTCTTTAATTGCTGTATACTAAGGAGCGGGATCATGAAGAAAAGTATATTAATTGAGATCCTTGCAGGGTTTTCCCAGAAGGAGATCAGGGAATTCAGCGAATATGTCAGCTCACCCTTTTTTAATAAGAACCAGAGCATCATTAAACTTAACAGCTACCTTAAACTGAAATACCCTGCGTTTGAAAAAACTGAAATTGAAAAGAAAAAAGTTTTTGCGGTACTTTTCCCCAAAGTTAAGTACAGCGATGGCTTTATGAGAACGCTTATATTCGGGCTATCGGCACTTGCTGAAAATTTTCTGTCTTATACACGGTACAAGAACTCCTATTATAAAGATAAGACCTTCCTGCTGTACGAACTCAACGACAGGCATCTTGACAGGCACCTGGAAAAGAACATCAGGCTGATTTCAAAAAAACTTGAATCAGAAAAAATAAGGGATCATGAGTATTACCTTGATAAGTATAATCTTGAAAACGAAAAGTACCTTTACTATTTCAGGAATAAACCCGATGTGTTTGAAAAAATTGTAAAAAAAACCAAGCTGAAAGAAATGGCTGACTATCTATCCATTTTCTATTACAGCAGTATAATAGGCGATTACACAAGACTTTATAATCTGAGGAATATTTATAATTTTGATTTCGATACCGGGCAGGCAGATAAGTACCTCGATATGTTAAACGACGGATCACTTGGAAAAGTGCCATGTGTTATGATCAGCCTTTACGAGCTGATGCTATTTGCGAAAAGCGATGATCTTTCTTATTTCTACAAAATAAAAGAACTTCTGGAACTGCACGAAGAAACACTTGACCGGGACCACGTTTATAATGTTTATATAAATCTTATCAATTTCTGCAACAGGAAAATTTCCCGGGGGTATACTGAGCTTGAACATGAAGTGTTTGATCTTTACAAAAAGGGACTGGCAAAAGGTATTCTCCCGTTCCACGGGACATCCCTTTTCAGGTTTTATACTACGGTCACAGAAACTGCGCTTAAGTTGAGAGAATTTGAATGGGCGCAGAATTTCATAAATGATCACAAAAGCAGGCTGCCTCTGAAGATCAGGGAAAACTCTTATAACTATGCCAGGGCATTGTATGATTTTGAATCCGGCAATTACACTGAAGCGCTTGAGACACTTTCAGTGGTGAAATACAATGATGTATACCATAAACTTAAGTGTAAATGTTTGATAGCCATGCTTTACTACGAGCTTGGTTACACTGTTCAGCTCCTTTCTCATATTGATGCATTCAATCATTTTATAATGAATGACAAATTGCTGAATAAGGAGAGAAAAAAGATGTATTCGGCTTTCATTAAATACCTGAAAAAGATAGACAGCGTAAGGCTTTTCTTCAACAGGTCTAATTTTGAAAAGCTGTGGTCAAAGATCGAAACTGAGAATTCCGTTTACAACAAAAAATGGCTCCTTAAAAAAATGGAAGAGATGGCACAATAAAAAAGCCCGCTTATTTGTAAGCAGGCTTTTGAAAAGATAAGATCAATTTATTTAATTAAGATCATTTTTTTTGTTTCAGTAAATTTTCCCGTACTTATTTTATAAAAATATACACCGCTTGGAAAGTTTGATGCGTCCCAATTAACTTCATATGTTCCGGGTTTTAGTTCTTCGTTTACAAGTGCTGCCACTTCACGCCCTAGTAAATCATACACAGAAAGAGATGTCTGTGCCGCCGATGAAGCGCTTATATCAAAACGAATCTTTGTTGTTGGGTTAAACGGGTTGGGGTAATTTTGCGAGAGCGAAAATTCCCCCGGAATTTCTGTATTTATGCCTGAAATTCCCACCGGGTTTCCCGTCGGATTCCTTTTATAATAAATCTCAGGATTGCCGTCCCTGCTGTCTTCCCACGCTAAATGAACTACCTGATCTGAAATGTTAACAGAGGGCTGTCTGGATGTCAAAACTGTGTTAACAAGCCTGAGTTCTGTATCCCATGATTCCCCGTAGTTTGATGATTTTCTGTAATACAACTGGACATTGCCTGTCTTGTCATCATCCCAAACCAAATGAACATAATTACCGGAGGCTGAAATACTAGGCTGGGACGAATTGCCTGTACTTACGGTCATTCTTGTATCTGCCTGCCATGAAGAACCGTTATCAGTAGAGCGTTTATGATAGATCTCGTAATCGGAATCTCTGAAATCTGTCCAGCAAACGTGAACATATGTGCCGGATGCGTCAACTGAAATATTTTCGGCTTCTGTTGTTGTATTAATAAGCCGGATATCCGGTGACCAGTTTAACCCGCTATTGGTTGAGCGTTTATAATACACCTGCGGCGGACCCTGCCTCAGATCACGCCAAACAAGATGCCATGCTGAAGCAGTAATAACCATATCGGGATAGTCTGAAATAGCGCTGTTGTTTGTGATACGTGTTTCGGCGCTCCAGTTCAGACCCGCATTAGTTGAGAGGATCATGTAAATTTCCTGGTTGCCGTCTCTCTGGTCATCCCACACT
>CAZQYL010000045.1:0-2124 GCA_964597425.1 uncultured Ignavibacteriales bacterium
CCGCCTTGCACAGCATGCACTATCTCTACGTTATCATTTTCATTCAGAACTGTTTCATTCCATTTACTCTTTGGGATTATCATTTCATTTAATGCCACTGCAATACCGCGCGGTTCTTTTCCGTTTAACCTTAATTCAACAAATTCATTGAGTTTCATTTGTTCTTTAACTGTAAGTACTTCACCGTTAATTGTTATGTTCATTCGATTATACTGTTTCCTTATAAAATCTCGATATATCAAATCCTTTTAATGCTTCTGATGGATTTCCTGTCGCTATCCACTCACTTAATTCAAATGCTGTGATCGGAGTAAGCAGTATGCCGTTCCTGTAATGACCCGTAGCGAAGAATAATCCTTCAACTTCTGAGCTTCCTATTATCGGCATATGGTCACGGCTGCCGGGTCTGAGTCCCACATCAATTGATTCAATCGATAGGTCATAAATTGATGGCACTGCTTCCCATCCTCTTTCCAGCAGGCGGAATATTTCGCCTGCAGTTGGATTGACATCAAATCCCATTTCCTCAACGCTTGCGCCGAGTATCAGCCGCCCGTCACTCTTAGGCAGCAAATAAACATCGGGAGCTCTTACAACCTTGGTTACACGGCATGAATCGTTTAATCTGAGATTAATTATCTGCCCCTTTACGGGTCTAACCGGCGGCAAAAGATTTTCGGGAATACCCGGTATCTGTTTTGACCAAGCGCCGCCTGCAATAATAATATTTTCAGTTGTGATATCTCTTTCGTGAACTCTTAATCCGGTAACTTTACCGCCCGAAATATTTATATTTTCAACTTCGTGATCTTCGTACAACTTGCCGCCGCATTTTACAAATGCTTTCTTCAGCGCCTCAAGCATAAGCCTGTTATTTATCTGCGCGTCATCATCTATCCATATTGCGCCGGTACAGCGTGGAGAAAGGAACGGTTCAATTTCACGGGCTTCGCTTCCGGTCAGCCAAACAACAGGCATACCTATTTTTTCGCGGAAATCGTATAGCCTGCGGAGCCTTTCGGCATCATCCCTGTCAAATCCGGGTAATATGCATCCGGTTTTTTCAAGTTCAACTTTTATGCCGCTATCTTCATATAATTCTTCAACGAACCGCGGGTACATATCCAGACTCTTCCGGCAGAGATAGAAGAGGTCAATATCTTCAAAACCCATTTCCGCCTGCGGCGCAAGCATACCAGCAGCAGCCCAGCTTGCGCTTCTGCCTGCGGTATTGCGCTCGAGTATTTCTACATTTATTCCTTTTTTGGCTAGCTGCCATCCTGTTGCCAGTCCGATTATGCCGCCGCCAATGATAATAGTATTATTCATAGTTTTTCCACCGCAGAGATGCAGAGACGCTGAGTGATAAAATTCAGAGAATCATAAATTATTAACAATTCGTTTGTATCCATTTTTAAGTAAACTAACATTAAAGTTAACTAGAATCCCAACTCTTTTGTTTGAAAGTTTTAGATAAGATATGATTTGAGCTTCAAAAACAGGAAGCATCGTTTCACATGATTTAATTTCAATTACAACCTCATCTTCCACTAAAATATCAATTCTAAAATCTTTTGTCAGTTCATATCCTTTATAGAATAATGGAATTGGGAACTGACCAACCGCTTTTATACCTCTTATTTCAAACTCTTTTAATAAACAAATTTCGTAAACTGATTCCAACAATCCCGGTCCCATTTCTTTATGAACTGTAATACAAGAATCTAATATTTGACCAGTTAAAATATTTATTTCTTCTACACTTTTCATTTCTTTACTCTGCTGCTCCGCGCCTCTGCGGTAAAAATGTTATTTCTTTTCTTCTGTGTAAACAAGTCCCCAGGGACCCAAACCAGTAACCTGGAATATTACTCCTTCTTCACCTGTAAATACATAATGCGCTTCATTTACCGGATTCAGATAATACGAACCAACCGTAAACCTCTGTGCGTTAGCTGTATCCATTGCGTTACCGAAGCCGACATATACTGCACCTTCAAGCACTGTTACCCTTTCATCTTTAGGGTGAATATGCGCAGGCAGTTTGTAATACGGCGGGAATTTGACACGCATTGTGAAAATCCCTTCCTGCTGCGGATTGCCTTCAAGAATAAATACCTTCGC
>CAZQYL010000045.1:2224-12653 GCA_964597425.1 uncultured Ignavibacteriales bacterium
CCGGATTCAACGAACTCCTTGCTCTTCTCTTCCATTCCGGCAGCCAATGCTTCTTCTTCCTTAATGCCGATTTCTTTAGCATACTTTCGAACATCCTCAGTAATTTTCATTGAGCAGAAATGGGGTCCGCACATACTGCAGAAATGCGCAAGCTTCGCGCCTTCAGCAGGCAGTGTTTCATCGTGGAACTCACGCGCTGTTTCAGGATCAAGCGATAGATTAAACTGGTCTTCCCAGCGGAACTCAAATCTTGCTTTGCTCAGTACATTATCCCTAACCTGCGCGCCGGGGTGACCCTTAGCAAGATCAGCCGCATGGGCAGCAAGCTTATATGTAATAACGCCGTCTTTTACATCCTTCTTATTCGGAAGTCCTAAGTGCTCTTTTGGAGTAACGTAACACAGCATTGCTGTTCCGTACCAGCCTATCATAGCCGCGCCTATGGCGCTTGTGATATGGTCATACCCCGGAGCGATATCTGTTGTGAGCGGTCCGAGTGTATAGAACGGCGCTTCCTTGCAGACTTCAAGCTGTTTATCCATGTTCTCTTTTATCATGTGCATCGGTACGTGTCCCGGTCCTTCTATCATAACCTGGCAGTCATTTTCCCAAGCAATATCAGTCAGCTCGCCAAGTGTTTCAAGCTCTGCAAACTGCGCTTTATCATTTGCGTCAGCAATAGCGCCGGGTCTTAAACCGTCACCAAGAGAAAACGAAACATCGTATGCGCGCATAATTTCGCATATCTCACGGAAATTTGTGTACAGAAAGCTTTCTTTATGGTGAGCAAGACACCACTTAGCCATAATGCTGCCACCGCGCGAAACAATTCCGCATGAACGGTTTGCAGTGAGCGGTATGTATCTGAGTAATACTCCTGCGTGAATTGTAAAATAATCAACTCCCTGCTCAGCCTGTTCGATTAATGTATCACGGTAAATTTCCCATGTCAATTCTTCGGCTTTGCCATTAACTTTTTCAAGCGCCTGGTAAATCGGCACTGTGCCAATTGGCACGGGTGAATTACGAATAATCCACTCTCTTGTTTCGTGGATATTTTTACCGGTTGAAAGATCCATCACAGTATCAGTACCCCACTTAATTGACCAGCGAAGCTTTTCAACTTCTTCATCAATTGATGATGATATTGCAGAGTTACCGATATTAGCATTTATCTTCACAAGGAAATTCCTGCCGATTATCATAGGCTCGCTTTCGGGGTGATTGATATTCGCGGGGATAATAGCTCTTCCCTTTGCTACTTCATCGCGTACAAATTCAGGTGTAATGTAATCAGGCAGATTAGCTCCGAATGACTCACCCTTATGCTGCCAGTTAATTTCATTTCTTTTCAGATCATTATACAAAGCATAATCCATTGCAGCTTCCCTGCCAAGGTTTTCACGGATAGCGATATATTCCATCTCTGGAGTTATGATACCCTTTTTAGCATAATATATCTGCGATACAGCCGCGCCGCTTTTTGCTTTGAGGGGTTTTCTTCTCAAACCCGGGTAGTATTCAAGTTTCCCGTTCTTGTTTGCGTCGGCTGATTTCAATTCCTCTTCGGTCATGTAGCCGTTATCAATTGGCAGGATATTTCTTCCTTCATATTCTTCAACATCGTTTCTATCCTTTATCCATTTTAAACGGATAGCGGGGAGTCCCTGTGTAGGGTTGCATTTAACATTCTCATCGCCCCAGTTGCCGCTGGTATCATACACTTTAATTGTACCGTTATTTTCCATAGTACCATCATGCAGCCTTGTCTCAGCCATTGTGATCTCACGGAAAGGAACTTTGATATCCTCAAACATTTTTCCCTTTACGTAAACACGTTTGCTGTTAGGGAGTTTATAATCAAGCGATGATGCTTCTTTTTCACTTTTGCCGTTAACATGTGCGCCATTAGTACCATTGCCGTTTATATGAGCACCGTTTCCGTTTGAATTTGATTTATTATCCATTTTTGAACTTATTAATTTATGTATTTTTATTTTTACTCAATGAAAAAACCGTTTACCTAATTTCTAATTTCCTTAACGCAGGAATCAGATACAGGATAAACGGTTTTATTCTGTTTTCCTACGCCGGCATTACCCGGATCAGGTTTCAGTCACGCTTTAAAAGCGTGACAAGGGTTTGATCTCAGCCTCTCTATTGAGAAGCACCCCTGTTACTGTTTCAAATATAGCTAAATTGTTTGTTTAATAAAAAGCAAAATTGAAATTACTGAATCTCCTAATTCAGCGTATAAAAGTCTTCTTTTTCATGATTGTGCAGACGGATGATATCGGCTCTGACCAGATTAACCAATATGCGGCTTGCGCGGCGGTTGGAAAGATTAAGGAATTCGCGGAATTCTTTGAGGGTAACCCTCTCATGACTTTGCAGATAATCGATGAGAGCTTTTTCCTTATCACCAAGATTTATTATCTGAGGCGGGGCATCCTGCCTGAGCTTTTTTAATACTTTAATTGTTTCCTTAGATGCCTGTACTGACCTATCTTTAACCCTGATATACACTTTCGTTTCATCATCATCTGACTTTCCGTTTTCAATGAGTCTATGCGGCTTCTGAAAACTCTCGGGTATGTTTACTACAATGACATCTTTCCTGTAGATGTGCATTATATCCACGGTATAATTTATTTCTGGCTCACAAAAAAATCTTGCCGCAAGATCGATATATTCGATCTCCCCTTTTTCGCTTTCAACTCCAACCACACTTTTATCATCATCAATACCAAACAAAATGCGGCCGCCGTGAGTGTTGGCAAATGCAAGCATTTCCTTTGCTATCTTTTCGGGCTCAGTGAACTTTCGCTTGAATTCGACGTTCTGATTCTCGCCGCCTTCGATAAGCTCATTAAGTTCATATAAAGATAACCTGGTATTTTTGGTAATATTCATAATAGATAAAAAGCGGAAATATATTTATTGATCGTTGCCCGGATGGAATTTTTTCCTGCTGTCAAGGTAGCTCTGTAACATCAGCGAAGCTGAAATTATATCAATATTGCCTTTTTGCTGTCTTTTCTTTTTTTTCATGCCTGATTCAAGCATTGAGTCACTTGCCATCTTTGATGTGAATCGTTCATCCCAGCGAATTATAGTAATATTACTGAAAGGGGGCGCAGCCAGGGCATTCTTCAGATCTGTTTCAAATTTTTCTACTGCAAGTGTCTGCTCTGATCTTTCACCTTTTAAAGTAAGCGGGTAGCCGATAACAATTTGGGTAATATATTCATCAGTAATGAATTTTTTGATCTTAGCGAATACATCTTTGTTATTGAGAATTATTTCTCTGCCGAAGGCTATAGTAGATGATTCATCAGATACGGCAATCCCAATTCTAACAATTCCGTGGTCAATTCCCAATATTTTAGCCATATCAAACTATAATCTTTTTTTTAAGAGAAAAGATATTAAATAAAAATGTAGAATAAAAGATTTGCAGCACATTAAATGCAATAAAAAGTTCAAACTACAAAAGTCTTAAAGAAAAACTCTTGTAGTTTGAAAACTCACCCGCCAATAAAAACAATTATCAGGTTAAAGGTTTTTTAAGGAATTCCTTAAGTAGTTTACCCGGTTTAAAATGCATTTTTTTCCTTGCGGGAACGTATACAAATTCACCGGTCTTAAGATTACGTGCTTTCGGTTTTGGCTTTGTTGTCTTTACTTCAAACACGCCAAAATCACGGATCTCGATCCTTAGATCAGGACTTGCAGTCATAAGCAGTTCCCTGATGCTGTCAAACAAAGCATCAACGGCAGCCTTTTCAGAAATTTTTCTGCCCTCAAACTTTTTAGCCAGCTTAATTTCGATATCCTTCTTTGTAAGCGTTCTTACACGAACCTTCTTTTCCGTTGTTGATTCCATATCCCTCTCCAATTTATGTTTAAAAATTATTTTATTTCTTTAAATCTTTGAAAATATGATAATAATGATAATATAGCCAGCACTAAAGACATAAATAGCAAAACAGTATATAAAAGTTCCGTAATTTCACTATGATAGGTAAGGTAATTTCCAAATTGCCCCAATTTAGCCCCGTTTGCAAAAATCGCGAAAAATATCGTTCCGCCAATTGTGAACACAGCAACTTTGCCAAGCCAGTTTGACTGTAATACTTTGTTCTTTTTGTAGTTTAAATATAGCCCCCCGCTGAGTATCAACGCATCACGCAATATGGTGATAATTACATACCATGCAGGAATTATTCCTTTCAGAAGCAGAATCACAACTAAACTAATGACCGTTAACTTATCTGCCAGAGGATCAATGATCTTTCCCAATTCACTGATCTCATTTCTGCTTCTTGCGAAATATCCGTCAAGCAGATCGCTTATCCATATAACAATGATCATAATGCATGTCATCAGGTAGTTATCACCCAGAAGAAAGTACACGCATATGGCCAGCAGTAAAAACCTGGACATACTCAGCAGGTTAGATATGTAAAAGTATTCTTTCTTCAATTCAGCTGCATCTAATGTTATGATCACACTGCAGAAAATCAAGCCTGCAGATGGACGGAATTATAAATTGAGAAATAACAATATTGATCATAGCTGTAAGATGGATTACTATATATATTTTATGCATTTACATTACAAATATACAAAACATTTTATTCAAAAATTATTCATTTTTTTAGCTTTTTTATTACGATACTCATAGTTATTTTACTTAATTACCCAAAAATTATTCAAAATATGTTAAAATTCTTAACAATTATAACTTATATAATGTTAATATCAACAGCGGAGCTTAGCACACAAACAGCCAAAATTGAATTTGAAGAATTTGACCTTGCAAACGGATTACATGTAATACTGCACAAAGATAATACCAATCCAATAGTTAGTGTTGATATCTGGTATCATGTTGGCGCAAAAGATGAAGACCCCGGCAGAACAGGGTTTGCGCATTTGTTTGAACACATGATGTTCCAGGGTTCGGGGAATGTTAAGAAAACCGAACACTTCAATTATATTCAGAATGCAGGAGGTACCCTTAACGGTACTACCAACCAGGATAGAACCAATTATTTTGAAACCGCGCCGAGCAATCAATTAGAATTATTACTGTGGCTTGAATCAGACCGCATGTCAACACTGCAGGTTACTCAGGAAAATTTTGATAACCAGCGCGAAGTTGTGAAGGAAGAAAAACGACAGAGATATGATAACGTTCCATACGGCTCAAGGTGGGGTGAGATGATGAAGCGTTTATTCAAAGGGCAAACATACGAATGGATACCAATAGGCTCGATGGAAGACCTGAACAGCGCTGACCTGAATTACGCGCAGGAATTCTACCGGAAATATTACTCCCCTGATAACGCTGTACTTGTAATCTCAGGTGATATAGAGTATGATAACGCCCGCAGGCTTGCCGGCAAATATTTTGGTGACCTGAAACCTGCATCAACAGTTAAGAGAAAATATCCTGAACTGATTTTTAATCAGGGAGAAGTAAAAGATGTTATCTACGATAACGTTCAGCTTCCCGCGGTATATATTGGTTACAAAATACCGGGCACTACAAGCAAGGATATACAGG
This sequence comes from uncultured Ignavibacteriales bacterium, assembly GCA_964597425.1. Classification (GTDB taxonomy): domain Bacteria; phylum Bacteroidota; class Ignavibacteria; order Tepidaquicellales; family OLB5; genus OLB5. The sequence continues at coordinate 7,797 of CAZQYL010000045.1, forward strand.
AGCTTGAATTGCTTTCAATGATAATGGGTGACGGAAGAAGCTCGAGGATATACAGGGATATTGTTTACGAAAAGAAGACAGCTAAGTCAGCGGGTTCATTTATTTGGGATAATGAAATCGGCGGAATGTTCATTATTACAGCCACAGCTTTTAAAAATACAAATGCTGATTCATTAATTGCCGATATTACACGAATTGCAGATAGCTTTGCAAAGGATCCGGTTACCGATAAAGAACTTGAAAAAGCCAAAAACTCAATTGAAAACGACTACATCAGCAACATGCAGACCATTATGGGAAAAGCTGATGCACTGGCTTCTTACTGGACTTTCCACAAGAATACAGGTTTGATAAACACAATGGTTGATGAATATCTTTCGATAACAAAAGATGATATTATGAAAGCCGCTAAAAAATATCTCACCAGTGATAACAGGGTTGTATTGACATACCTTCCAAAAAACGGGAAAGAGAATTAATTTACAATGCAGTACAATGCTTTTAATGATAAGGACAGGCACAACTACAATTTGCAAATAGAAAAAGCAACCAACAGGGTTGAATTCACAGAACATACATTACCTAACGGACTTAAAGTAATTTTAACTCCTGATAAGACTATACCTTCGGTAGCAATAAATCTTTGCTACCATGTCGGTTCAAAGAATGAAGTAAAAGGTAAACGCGGCTACGCGCATTTGTTCGAGCATCTCATGTTCGAAGGCTCTAAAAACATTGCGCCCGGTGATTATGACAGGCTTTCACTGCAGAAAGGCTGCGAGAACAATGCTTATACCACCGAAGATAAGACCAATTATTACCTGCTGGCTCCGGCCAATGAGCTTGAGTTCGGGCTTTGGCTTGAATCAGACAGGATGCTTGAATTTTCAGTCACCGAAGAAAGCCTGAGAATACAAAAAGGCGTTGTAATAGAAGAGAAAAAACAGGTTTTTGATAACAGGCCATACGGAAGCGTAAGTTTAAAACTTGCTCCCCTGCTCTACAAAAACAACGGCTACTCATGGGATACTATTGGTGACGTTAAGGACCTGAAGAAAGCCACCATTGACGATATTAAAGACTTTTACGAAAGATTCTACATTCCTAATAATGCAGTTCTTACAATAGCAGGTGATTTTGATACTGCTGAAGCGCTAAGGCTCACAGAAAAATATTTCGGCAGTATCCCTGCCGGCAGATTCAGTAATAATGAGCTTCGCCTGGGAGCAGAATTTGCAGATGAACCACTTAAAGGTGAAGTTGTTAAAATAGTTTACGATGATGTACAACTGCCGGGAATATTCGGCGCTTACAAACTGCCGAAAGAAAACACTGATGAATTCTTCGCGTTTGATATACTGACTGATATTCTATCAACCGGCGAGAGCTCCAGGTTATACAACGAGCTTGTTTACAAAAAACAGCTTGTCTCTGATGTTGGCTGCTGGGTTGAAGGTAGAGAGTACTCCAGCCTTCTTCAGTTTTACGCGATACTTATGCCTGATGTTACTATTGATAAAGTTCAGTCAGAAATTGACAGGATTTTCGATGAAGCAGCCGGCGGAGCAATTACTGCCAGAGAGCTTGAGAAGATAAAGAACCGCATTGAAACACGGCATGCATACAGGGTACAGACTAATCTCGCAAAGGCGGATATGCTTTCTCATTATAAAACGTTTTACAACGAGCCCGGTATGATAAATACCAATATCAACAGGTACAACTCTGTTACACTTGATGATATTCATGGTGCCGCAGAAAAATATTTAAAGAACTCGGGAAGGGTCATACTTAACTATTTACCAAAACCCGGAAGCATTGAAGAGGAAGCTGATTAGTACAAAAAGCGAATAATGATACATAAAATAAAAATAACATTTTTTTTACTTTTAATAATATTTATGGCAAACAATATAAACGCTCAGGATGACGTGTTAGACAGAACCAAGCCCCCGAAACCGGGACCACCTAAAGACGTACAGTTCCCTGATTACTTTGATACAACCCTGCCCAACGGAATAAATGTACTGGTAATTGAAAATAATAAGATTCCCGCCGTATCGGTAAGAATGGTATTTAAAGATGCCGGTTCATTTTATGACGGCGAAAAATACGGACTTGCCTCGCTTACTGCTGAAATGCTTACCAAGGGAACGGCAAACCGCTCAGCAACTGAAATTGCCGAAGAAATTGATTTTGTAGGCGGCAGCATAAATGCCGGCAGTGACTGGGACGGAAGTTATATATCACTTTCTGTGCTTAAGAAGCATCTAAGTACAGGTATAGATATTTTGAGTGATGTTGCGCAGAATCCCGTTTTTGCCGATGATGAGCTGGCAAGAGTTAAAGAGCAAAGGCTATCATCAATATTACAGGGCAAAGATGATGCAGGACATTTGAGCGATAAAAAGTTCAACAAAGTTGTATATGGCGAGCTTCCCTATTCAAATCCCGCTGAAGGCACAGAAGTAACAGTTAAAGATATCAAAAGAGAAGACCTCGCAGATTTCTACAAAATGAATTATTATTCAGGTAACCTGATAATAGCGTTTGTCGGCAATATCACCAAAGAAGAAGCGCTTAAAATTACTGGGGAAAAATTCAGTAATTTGCCGAAAGACGGGATGAACAGGGTTAATTCATTTAAGTATAATGAAACAAGCGGAATTAAGAACGTATATGTAATAAACAAACCCGGCGCGGTTCAATCGAATTTAAGGGTCGGGCATCTCGGAATTCCGAGGAACAATCCGGACTATATTGCAGTAACAATAATGAACACGATACTGGGCGGGTATTTTGGCTCAAGAATTAACTATAATCTCCGTGAAAAGCACGGTTTTACTTATGGGGCGCGGAGTTACTTCAATCCGCACCTGTATTCCGGCGATTTTTCCGTAGATACAGACGTAAGGAACGAAGTAACAGATACATCAATTACGCTTATTTTAGGTGAGCTAAACCGCATGATTAGCGAAGAAGTAACCGATGAAGAGCTTGAAACGGTTAAGAATTACATGACTGGTGTCTTCCCGCTGCAGCTTGAAACAGCAAACGCGGTTGCATCGAGGGTTATTAACCTGAAACTATATAATCTGCCAAAGGATTATTACAGTAAATACATCAGCGCTATAAACGCATTGACAAAACAGGATATACTGGATGCAGCGAAGAAATACATTAACCCGGAAAACATCACTATAGTAGTATCAGGTGATGCGGGCGCGGTGAAAGACAAGCTTGCTAAATTTGGCGAAGTGCTTGTTTTTGATCCTGATGGAAACCAGATCAAATAACAAATAGCAAAGAGCAAATAACAAATAGCAGATATAGAATATCATTAAGCAATAGTTTCAAAATCATAAGATCTTTATTTTTGCGTGAAATAATAATTATTAATGGAAGAAAATAAAACTGTTACAAAAAAGCCTCCGGTAAGTACGAACGGTAATTCAGCAATGAATGATGTTGAGATGGTGAAATATCTTAACAGCAAATTTGCTGAGCTGAAAAAAGAAGTAGCGAAGGTCATTGTCGGGCAGGATGCCGTTATTGACCAGATAATTATAGCTATACTCAGCCGCGGGCATTGCCTTCTTGTAGGCGTACCCGGACTTGCGAAAACCCTTTTGGTAAAAACACTTGCCGATGTACTTGAGCTTAAGTTTTCAAGGGTGCAGTTCACCCCTGACCTTATGCCAAGTGATATAGTCGGCACGGAAATTCTTGAAGATGACCGTTCAACCGGCACAAAACGATTTAAGTTCATACACGGACCGGTTTTTGCGAACATGGTACTTGCAGATGAAATAAACCGTACACCGCCTAAAACTCAATCAGCACTGCTGGAAGCAATGCAGGAGCATAAAGTCACAGCGGCAGGCAACACTTACACGCTTGATGAACCGTTCTTTGTACTCGCTACACAGAACCCAATTGAGCATGAAGGAACCTATCCCCTGCCGGAAGCGCAGCTTGACAGGTTTATGTTCAATATCTGGCTTGACTATCCCACCGTAAGCGAAGAAATGGATATTATAAAATATACCACAAGTATGTACGCGCCAAAGCTTAATATTGTACTAAAAAAAGATGAGATCATAATGCTTCAGGATCTTGTTAAACGCGTACCTGTTGCTGATAATGTAATTGAATACACGGTGAATCTTGTAAACAGAACAAGACCCGCCGGCGCGAATACTCAGAAGTATATTAAGGACTGGCTTGAATGGGGCGCGGGACCAAGAGCCTCGCAATACCTGATATTAGGCGCGAAAACAAACGCGATACTCAGCGGCAGATTTTCACCGGAAATTGATGATGTCAAGAAGGTCGCAAAACCGGTTTTAAGGCACAGGCTCATAACAAACTTCAACGCCGAAGCAGATGGAATCAAGACTACGGATATTATTGAGAAGTTAATCAATGAGTAGTTGATAATTAAAAGTTGATAGTTGACAATTTTGGAAATAACTAAACCTTTCTGGTCTTCTGATCAGAAAGGTTTTAACTTATAAAGAGAATTTTTCATGAAAACATTAGCGTATTTTTTACTAATAACTTTTGCCTTTTCACTTTTGGGCTGCTCAGGTACAAAAATTACAAGAAACACAAAGGACCTGAAGTATTCAAAATACTTCCGTGTGCTTGCTGATGCCGATGATGACCCGATATTTGTGAAGCTGCAGGATGACCTTGGGATTGAACCCAAAATGGAACGTTATACTGTAATTGTTGATGTGAGGGATAACAATACTGCAATGCAGTATGTATTGTTTGGCGATGAATACAATCCAACCCGCTTTAGCTGGACGCAGTTAAGCGAACAGGTCCGCACCGGACTACTGAACTGGACAG
>CAZQYL010000046.1:0-10020 GCA_964597425.1 uncultured Ignavibacteriales bacterium
ACTTCGCTTCAGTCAGCCTGTTATTCCTGAAAACAGTTAATGTAATTTTATCGCCGATCTTCAGTTCCTTAATGCGTTTTTCGGCATCTTCATAGCTTAGGCGGCTGCCATCTACTGCAATTATCTCATCACCGCTTTGTAAGCCCGCTTTTTCAGCGGATGAACCCGCGATAACTTCCTCAACAACGATCTTATTTTCATTTTTTGAGCACTTTAAACCTACTATTGGCGTAATAACTGAATCGCTGTGCGTAAGCACGAGACCCGCATAACCAAGATACTTTTCCCATTCAATTGGCTTTACACCATAGACGTAATCCTCGAAGAATTGCTTCAGTGATATTCCTGCGAATTTTTCGCAGGCTTTGCGGAAATCATCGTTGGTGTAGCCTTTTACATCCAGCGGGAATTTTTTAAACATGTAGCGGAACACATCATCTAGCGAATATTCGTTATTCGATGAGTTGCGTATTTCCATATCCAGCACTATGCATACGTGTGAGCCTTTGGAGTAGTAATCTGATTCTGAATTATACGAATTTGCAGAGCGTTTCCAGAATTTCACCCATGCCTCAAAGCTTGAATAGGCTACGGGCTGAATTTTATTGCCGGGTCTGCTGCGTTCATCATTAACTCCGTTTGCAATTTCTTTGTAAAAATTCTCAACACTCATATGTCCCGTACGAACTAACATAAGTCCGTCATAATAGCTTGTGCCGCCTTCGGCTATCCAAAGCTCAGATGTATAGTTTTCCTTCGTCCAGTCATACGGCGTTAAGCCCGCGGGCTTAAGCTGTTTAACATTCCACGTATGGAAAAATTCATGTGAAATAAGCCTTAGAAACGATTCGTATCCCGCTTCTGAATCAAATGCCTGCGGTTTTACACCAACCACGGTTGAATTAATATGCTCGGTACCTCCGCCGCTTTGCGGCGTGCAGTGCACTATAAATGTGTAATGCTTATACGGCACACTCCCCCAGAAGTCAAAGTTCTTTTCTATAATAATAGTAAAATCTTTAATGAGCCTTTCTTTATCATAATTCGCCTTCCCCTGGAAACTTATGGTATGCTTTAATCCTCTTACATCAAAACTGAAATCAGTTTGTGTGCCAATTTCAAGTGGGCAATCAGCGAAGTAATCATAATTTGGTGCATAGAAAGTATTCGGTTCATTGTTGTAGTTATCCATTCCCGTTGTTACATGCCAGTTATCATACGGAATTACCTTAAGCGTTAAGGGTTTATTGTAAAACTTTGGCGCGAACATAAATACTGCCAGATTGTTAATGAATGCGTGGTCGGCATCAAGTCCCCTTGTGCGCGAAAGGAAATCATTAGCGAATACTTTGTAATTTACGATTACGGAATTCCCGCTCCTTTCAATCAACCATGTGGATTTATCGGTCATTACCCATTTGAGGGATTTACCTTTTTCATTAACGGCTGTGAATTCCTGCACTCCGCCTGAAAAATCGAAGATAAAATACCTCCCTGAGCGCCATGCAGGCATTTTGAGCTCAATATTCTTTTGCGAAACTGAAATATTTTTTATTTCAATTTCTACATGAAAAAAATGCGTTGAGGGTTCAGGCATTGAAACAGTGTACTCAACAGGAATATTTTTACCGGTTGAATTTATTTTAGATTTCGTCATTTGCGTAATTGATCCTAGTATTAGAATTATAAGAAATATTTTCATTGATGACAAAAATCGTTATAAAATATTTAAAATTTGATTTATAAAGTTATCCCTATTTACGTTCAACCGGGACTTGTATTCATCGGATGACTTGGAGTCATCCGATGAAATACTCTCCTTAATCTATACAAATATTTCCATATTAAATATTGTCAAAATTTGTCATATTTGGTTAAATAAAAAAACAAACATGAGCGAAAGAATTGTAAAGTGCATAAAATTAGGAGTTGAGCTTCCCGGGTTATCGGCTCCGCCGCTGCCAAATGAGCTTGGACAGCGCATATTTGAAAACGTATCAAAGCAGGCATGGCAGGAGTTCCTTGAGCATTTCAAAATGGTTATAAATGAATACAGGCTTGACCTGACAAGTCCGATGGCTGACCAGGTATTCGAACAAAAGGCTGATGAATACTTCTTTTCGGATAATTACAAAATGCCTGACGGTTATGTGCCGGAAAAACCTTAGAAAATCACGTATTTTCGTTAGATTTTTCTAAAATTTATGCTTGATTTTTCAACATTTATAATTATATTAGAACTAAGTAGGGGATAAATTTAAATAATAACAGCATGAAAAAGAATTTACTGTTTTTCTTTGCAGTTCTATTTGCTATAACAGCAAGCACAGCTGCTCAGCCTTTATCACCAATATTGGTTGAACCGCCGAAAGATGTTGATGTTGTTATCACGCCGGTCATTCTTGATTGGAATGACGTAGCAGGTGCAGATTGCTACAGGGTTGAAGTATATACTGATACTACAAGTCCTGATAAATTTGAAGGAACCTGTAACGCACCTACATCTCATTTTGAGATTCCGCTTGAAAATACTGAAGTAAACACAAGATATTACTGGAGAGTTTTTGCATGTTCACAGCAGGGATGGAGTGAACCGTCAGGTTACTTTAATTTTAAAACACAGGCTCCGGATGTAATTGGTACTATAGGTAATTTATCCAATGGTGTTATTGATCTTATTGCAGATGAAAAATTAACCCAGGTACAGGGCAATCAGCTTAACAGGCGCCTTGATAAAGCTGTCATAAGGCTGAACAATAACAACGAGTTTTTAGCTTTGGTAGAGATGGTTCTTTTCAAAGTAAGAGTTACAGTTCTTCAGATATCGAACCAAATCACATCAACAACGGCCGCTGAGCTGAACTATGGCGCTGATGGAGTTATTGACCTGATAGTTGATGAAGAATCAAGACCTGTAAATAACCCAAAAGTTGAAGATTACCTTGTCCCGAAAAATTATGAACTGACTCAGAACTATCCTAATCCGTTTAACCCGAGCACTACTATAGAGTTTTCAATACCAAAAGACGCTAATGTTACCTTGAAAATATATGATGTACTTGGAAAAGAAGTAGCCTCACTGGTGAACGAACAGAGAGCTGCCGGTACATACATACTTAACTGGAATGCATCTAATTTCAGCAGCGGATTGTACTTCTACAGGCTAACAGCAGGTGAATTTACCGAAACAAAGAAAATGTTTCTTGTGAAGTAAAATCACTGAAAACCCAGTTTACTTTGATAAAGAAGAGTGTTATTTTGATATAGCACTCTTCTTTTTTTTTCGGGTAAAATATATTTTACTATGAATGAGCAGCAAAGTAAAGAATCAGATCACTTGGATCTAAACAACTTAAATATTCCGTATAACAGCTCTGCGGAACTTCCGGGTTCAGGGGAAGTACACACTGAGTATCATTCAGTTTTGCTTGAGCTGAAAAGGATGGATAAAACAGACCTTCACGTATTTCTTAAGAAAGTACTTGATGTAGTAGCCAATGCACTGGATATAGAACGGGTTTCTATTTGGTTCTTTAATGAGGGCAGGACATCTATTTACTGCGATTACCTTTTCCTGAAGAGATACGGTGAATTTGCTAACGAAACGACACTTACTGTAAAGGACTATCCTGAATATTTTAAAGCGATCGAATCACGGCTTTACATTGCAGTCGATGACGCGCAATCAGACCCGCTGACAAATGAACTTACTGAGAGCTACTTAAAACCACGCGGAATATGCTCCATGATGGATATACCTATTTATTACGGCGGTGATATAATAGGGATAATATGCCATGAAGAACAGGACAGGATAAGGAACTGGAGACGTGATGAGATAGATTTTACTACCGCAATTTCTACACTAGTCTCAACTTCTATAGAGATCGATTTCAGCAAGAATAAAGAACGTGATTTTCATGAAAGCCAGAGATTTCTTTCAACTCTTATCAGCAACCTCCCCGGGTATGTTTACAGGGTCAACAAAGAAGGCGACCAGTGGTCAATTCAGTATATCAGCGATGGTGTGTACGATCTAACAGGCCACAGGCCGGATGAGCTGATAAAGAACAAGGTTCTTTATTACGCAATGATGGTCAACGAATCTGATAAGGCGCTGGGACGGGAAATAATATCAAAGGCGCTTGCCAATAAAAAACCATACCAGATAAGCTACAGAATAAGCACGGCAGATGGCAGGATCAAGTGGGTTTGGGAACAGGGGCGCGGAGTTTATGGTGATAAAGATGAGCTTGAAGCGACCGAGGGTTTCGTTACAGATATTACCGAAAAAAAGCTCTTTGAAGAAGAAATATTAAAGAAAAACAATGAGCTATCGGCTATTTATCATTTTGGCAGGACTTTAAGCCGCTTGGCTGAACCTTCTGCCCTGCTGGACGATATTGGCAACATGCTGGTTAAGTTATTTGCAAGAGAGAACATTTACCTGGCACTTTATGATGAAATAGAAAATTCTATTACGTACCCGTTCTATTATACCATAAATGAACGGAAAGAAATAAATGACCTTCCCTTCGGGAAAGATTTTACTGAATTTATTATAAGGACCAAAAAAGGTATTATCCTTAATGAAAACGTAACTGCCACATTAAAACTAATGGGCATTACCAATGATGATAACGAGGCAAAATCGTTAATTGCCATACCGATGATTGCCGGCGAAAAAGTTCTTGGGGTGATCACTATCCAGGATTACAGATACGAAAATTCATTCACCCAGGGTCAGCTTGAGCTTTTAACAACAATCGGGGCACAGGCAGCTATAGCACTTGAAAATTCCTACCTGTATGCGGAAGTAACAAAATCTCTGCAGGAAAAGGAAATGCTGCTTCAGGAGGTACATCACAGGGTGAAAAATAATCTTCAGGTTATGTCAAGCCTCATCAAGCTGCAATCAAGGTACATTAAAGATGAAAAAATGCTTGAGATACTGAAGGAAACCGGCGGCAGGATTCAATCAATGGCAATTGTGCATACCAAGATCTACAATTCAAAAGATTATGAATTTATACAATTTGGTGAATACGCTAAGAATCTGATCGAAAACTTCCAGACAACTTATGGATACAAGCTGCGCAATGTAAGATTTGATATGGACATAGGTGAACTTAAGCTGAATATTGATACGGCTATACCATGCGGACTGATAATAAACGAACTGGTTTCAAATGCTGTAAAATACGCTTTCCCTGACAGCAGATCAGGTGTCATTACTGTTGCAGTTAAACATCTTAAAGATAATTTCTATAATTTAATTGTTAAGGATGATGGCATTGGGGTTCCGGAAGGTATTGATATTAAAAAGTCCGATTCTCTTGGTATTCAGCTTGTAACACTGCTGAGCAGGCAGTTGAACGGAACTATTGAGGTAGATACGGCACCTGATAAAGGAACCGGCTTTACAATTACTTTTGAAGAAGCTGTATATAAAGCAAGAAGGTAGGAGTTACTCACTCCCCTATTATTTTAACAAGTACCCTTTTATTTCTTTTCCCGTCAAACTCACCATAAAAAATCTGTTCCCATGGTCCAAAATCAAGCTTGCCGTTTGATATTGCGGCAACCACTTCCCTGCCCATAACTGATCTTTTCAAATGAGCATCTGCATTATCTTCGCCGGTATTGTTATGACTGTACTGCGAGTGCGGTTTTTCAGGGGCAAGCTTTTCCAGCCACTTTTCAAAATCGCTGTGCAAACCGCGTTCATCATCATTAATAAATACACTTGCAGTTATATGCATTGCATTGCATAGCAGTATGCCTTCTTTTATTCCGCTTTCATTAAGGCAATCTTCTATCTGCGGCGTTATGTTTATGTATGCCCTCCGGGCCGGAGTATTGAACCACAATTCTTTTCTGTATGACTTCATTTTATTCCTGTTTTAGAACAATAATAATAAAATTTTGCACCTTAAATAATGGAATTTTCAATTATTGATGAAATTAATATACCTCATATCAAGGAATACTTCAAAATCAAAATCATTTATATCGTTCATCTCAGCAAACATATCCCGGGCCAGCTCATTTTTACCCTGCTTTTTATACAATTTGCCAAGCTCAAACATCGCATGCGGCTTTATCCATGCTTCGTTCTTTTCCGGAGTATCTATGCATAACCGGTAATACTTTTCGGCATTAGTATAATCCTTTTTAAGGAAGTAAGAATTCCCCAGTTCAAAGTAAATTTTCAGAAAGTCATCACCTGTTAATTTATGTCCTGTAAAATCTTCATCAAGCAGATCTAAGTATTCACTAATTGCCAAATCAAGTTCACCGCACTCCCTTTTGTTCATTGTTACTATAAGCAGTGAATCAAATTTATTCATGCTTCTGCTTTTTCTCTGCTCAGCAAGCCTTAAAAAGAACTTTTCACCTTCACCGTCTCTTTCATTGATAAAATTATCGCGGGTTTTGGAGTAAGATCCCAAAGCTGACTGCTTGTTACCGGTCATTTCGTAAGCAATACCCAGCAGGAACAAACTGACATTGTACCTGTCTTCAGTGTGTACGTATTTTAAATGTTCTTCAAAGTTCTTTATTGCCGCCGGAAAATCATTTTTCCTGAAATAAGCGGTTCCCAGAATGGAGTAAGCTCCTTTTTTCATTTCATTCTGCAGGGAGTTTGTATTCTGTTCAAGAGCAGTGTTTACCAGCGTAATTGATTCATCCATCATGTTCATTTGCTGGTACAAACTCGCAAGGAATATTTTGAATACAGGGCTTGAGGGATATTCCTTAACAAGCCCTTCCATAATACTAACTGCTTCAAAACTTGATTCTTCCCTTTCCTTTATCGAAAAGAAAGCAAGATATACGCGGGCTTCAACTGAAGTAAACCTGCCTTTTTGGTAAGCAGTCTGCAAATGCTGTTTGCCTTCTTTCAGGTTACCATTAAACCCGATAACTGAGAGCAGCCATTGATACTTGCCGGGCACAAAACCGATAGCAATTTTATATAGACCCAGACCCATATATGCATCATAATAATCAGGTTTTTCTTTTACAAGATCTTCAAGTATCCCGTAACCGGTCTTGCCGCTGAAAGCTGCGCCGATAAGATTTTTGTTCAGATTCAGCATTAACAGTGAGCGGTAGCTGTGCGCCAGACCAAGATAGTACATTGCATCAAAATCTTTTTCGTTCTTATCAAGCAGCCCCTCGCCCGTTTCAATTGTTTTGTCGCTAAGCTTCAGGAATCTTAAGTAATCCTGCTCATCGCGGCTGGGAAGCGACTTGTAAAAATATATCTGTGACAGATAAAATTGGGGTTTTATATCGCCGGGGTATGATCTTTCCATAGCCAGAAAATGGCTTTCAGCATCATTGAATCTGAGATTGTATATCATTTCTAAACCAAGCTTGATCTGGCTATCAGGGATATCGGAGTAAGCAGGTCTAAGCATTGCAAACAAAGCAAGAATTACAAAAAATTGTTTCATAACTCACTAAACAATCATAGTTTTAAATTAATTCCCTTTTTCGATAAAAATCACCATTTTTTATGACTTTTAATCTTGCTATTTTTGTATAGAATCAATTTTAAAATAGAAATGAAAACCAGATTAGTAGTATTAGGAACAGGCTTCGGAGCTTTCAGCGCACTGAAAGAACTTGACAGCGAACTGTATGATATAAAAATAGTCAGTCCAAGAAATCACTTCCTCTTTACATGTTTGCTGCCAAGCACAACGGTCGGCACGATAGAATTCAGAAGCATCATAGAGCCGATTCGTAACATCAAAAATGCAGCTTACATACAGGCATACTGCAATCATATTGATGAAACGCTCAACAAACTTCAATGTGTGGATGCAGATACCAAAAAGGAATTTACACTTGAGTATGATATACTTATCATTTCAGTCGGCGAAATAACAAATTCATATAAAATTGAAGGTGTTGATAAATATTCATACTTCCTCAGGGAAGTTGCCGACGCAAGAAAGATAAGAATTAAAGTAATTGATTGTTTTGAAAATGCTTCTATTCCCGGAATTACTGAAGATGAAAAAAAGAGCTACCTCAGGTTTGTTGTTTGCGGCGGCGGTCCAACGGGTGTTGAGTTCGCAGCGGAGCTGCATGATTTCATCGAAGAAGATGTAAGGAAAAAATACCCCGGTTTAGAAAATGATATAGAAGTAATTCTGATAGAGGCAGGTAAAACACTTCTGAATTCTTTTGACGCGAAACTGAGTGAGTATACTTTGAAGATATTCAAAAGACAGAAGATAAACGTTAAAACAAATTCTTACATAACCAAGGTAACAGAAAAGGAAATATTTGTGAACGATGGCAGCCATTTCAGCTATGGTTTGCTTGTTTGGGCTGCAGGCAATACGGCTACGGAACTTATACGAAATTCCACTCTTCCTAAGAACAACAGGTTTAAACTCGTGATAGACCATTTCTTAAAGGTCACCGGCACAAAAAATATATATGCAATAGGCGATTGCACCGAGATCCCGGATGAACCGTTCCCGGTAACAGCGCAGACAGCGCAGAGACAGGGAAAGTATTTAGGTAAATCATTAAATAAGCTTGCAAAAGGAAAAGAAATAAAGCCGTTCAAGTATAAAGATCTTGGCATGCTTGCATATATTGGTTCTCATAAAGCTTTAGCAAATACAAGCCAGTATAAAGGCAGCGGATTTGCCACATGGATATTCTGGCGAAGTGTTTACATTACAAAGTTAGTCAGCTTAAAGAACAAGATCCTTGTTCTATTCGATTGGTTCAAAACTTTCGTGTTTGGCAGGGATGTAAGTAACTTTTAAATCTTCCTATGGCAGCAGTTTAAGTTCACCTTGATCATCATTTTCGTCCAGTGAGCGGTCAACAATTCTGGGGTCAATTGATTTTGAAGCCTTGGCTCCCATTACTTTTAGATTCTCCGCGCGGTTAATAATGTTTCCCCTGCCTTCAGATAGTTTTTTCATAGCGCTTTCATAACTTTCATTTGCCCTTTTCATTCTTGTACCAACTTCTATCAGGTCATCTACAAATGCAGAGAGTTTATCATAAAGCTCGCCGCCCTTTTTAGCTATTTCAAGCGCGTTACGGTTCTGCTTTTCCTGCTTCCATATGCTTGAAATAGTGCGCAGAGTAGCCAGCAAAGTTGAAGGACTTACAATTACAATATTCTTTTCAAAAGCATCATAAAACAATGCTGCGTCATTCTGTACTGCAAGCGCAAATGCCGGTTCAATGGGAATGAACATCAGAACAAAATCCAGGCTCTGCAGCCCGTAAAGATTCTGGTAATCCTTCGGGCTTAATCCTTTAATGTGCCTGCGAATAGAATTAATATGTTCACTCAGAGATTTTTCCTTTAATACATTATCATCAGTTGAACAATACGCTTCGTAGGCGGTAAGTGATACCTTGGAATCGATTATCATGCTTTTGTTATCAGGCATGTTAACAATTACGTCCGGTCTTAAATTCGCCCCTTCTTCTGACTTTATTGTCTCCTGAATTACAAATTCACGACCTTTTACAAGCCCTGATTTTTCAAGGATACTCTCAAGTATATACTCGCCCCAATTACCCTGTGTTTTTGTATCACCCTTTAACGCGCGTGTAAGGTTATTGGCTTCTTCTGACATCTGTTTATTCAGTTCGTGCAGGTATCTTAGCTGCTCGGCCAGCGCTGCGCGCTCTTTTGTTTCGGTAATATAAACATCATTTACTTTCTTCTCAAAATCTGCAATTCGTTCTTTTAAAGGAGTTAAAATTGTATCAAGATTTTCTTTATTCTGCTCTGTAAATCTCCTGCTTTTATCTTCAAGTATTTTACCGGCAAGATTCTCAAATTCTTTAGTGAATTTGGATTGCAGTTCTTCTAGCTCTCCCTTTTGTTCAGCAAGCCGTTTTTCAAGGTTAACGTAATTTGCCTTAGAAGCAGAAAGTTCATTCCCAAGGGATATTACTTTTTCTCTTTCGTGTTCGGTTTCAGCTCTGGCGTCGATTATCTGTTTGTCCTTTTCAGCCAGCGCT
>CAZQYL010000046.1:10120-12638 GCA_964597425.1 uncultured Ignavibacteriales bacterium
CCGTAAAATATTACAGCAATTGAGTTCATTGAAACAACATCTTTCGGATTCAGCTCAAGTGCTTTGTTATAACTTTTCAGGGCTTCCTCTCCGTTTTGCATATAAATGTATGCAGTTCCCCTGCCGCTGTGAGCTTTGTAGTTTTTGGGATCAATTGAAATAGCCTTATCAAAATCGCTGAGCGCATCCTTGATTTTCTTCAAAAAAATGAAAGTATTGCCGCGGGAAATATACCCCTTTGCGCTATCGGGATTGTATTCAATATACTTAGTGAAGCTGAAATGCGCATCAGCAAACCTGCCCTGTGAAAAGTATTCTTCACCCTGCGTAAATAGTCCTTCGGCATCCTGCGATAAAGCAATACCTGAAACGATCAAAATTAATAATAAAGATCTGGTTATGTGTATCATTGTATGATATTAATCAGGAAGTTTTGGTTTTGACAAGCTCGCTTACAGTTCTGCCGTCATAAAGTCCGTTATATTTTTCTTTAAAGTAAGGCATGATCTCTTTCATGGTTTTGCCTTCAGCTATAAGTGAAGTAACTATCTCATCGATCTTTTCTTTGCTTAGCTGGACCGGTAAGTATGCCTCCAGTATCTTCTTCTCTTCGTTTAGCTTAGCTTTTGCTTCTTCGCTAATATCAAATGAAAGTGTCTCATCGGCATTCTTCATAAATTTACGGATGATCTTAAGTTCATCATCTTCGGTCATTTCATTGCCGTTTTTTGACTGCGTAAAAATTTCGGCATACAGAGTGGAAAGCAGGTTTGCCTTCACGGTTTCTTTGGCAAGTTTTGCCTGCTGCATATCCTTACGGATAGTTTCTATAAGCATATTCTATGATTTTTGTTCTTAAAAAACAAAATTAGGAACAATTTTATAAATTAAAACTGCCTAAATTTTAGATATTTAAGTGACTGGAAGAACAATTCTTTAGTTTGTGTATTATATTTGTATATAACGAAAGGGGTCTATCTTATGAAAAAAACAACTCTTTTTGGCTCAATCGCACTCATCCTTTTTCTATCTTTGTTTAATTCAGTTTATTCTAACGGTGTAAGTATAGTTAACGCTGCAACAGGCGTTTACCTGAAACTTACTCAAAGCAATGTTCTTGTGAATTGTGAAAGCCAGGTCTCGGTTGTCACCGGCACTCAGTATTTCCTGAACAATCTTGGAACTGATCAAAATATCAAATATGCATTTCCGCTTCCGGAAGGCGCCAGCGCCATAGGACTTAGATGGAAGATAAATGGCACATGGTATATAGCCCAGATCAATCCTAATTCCCAGGATACCGGTTTACCCGGCGGCAACATGAACGCTAATCTTAGAACGCATTTAGGGTCTACTCCGCTGTTTTTTACGATCCCGCAAACAGTCAAAAAAGATTCAGTGCTTATAATAGAATTGAAGTACGTAAAATTGCTTCCATATTCTTTTGGGAATGTGGCTTTTGCGTATCCCAATGACTATCATCTGATCCAAACAGCAGTTCTCAGCAGCCAGATCCTTGATTTCAATTTATCATCACCCAGAACTATTGACAGCATAAGGCTGCTAAGCACTCATCCTGTAACAGAATTTGCAAATAACGGAAACACTGCACATATAAGAAGTGAATTGTATGAAGTTGCGGCGAACCAGAACTATAGCCTGAAATATTCACTGAATCTGAATCAGCTTGGCTTATACAGCTACAGCACAAAGATACCCCAGAATCAACTGCCTGATTCGCTGGGAGGATTCTTTACTTTTATCGCTGAACCGGATCCAGGTACAAATCAGGTAATTAAAAAGACCTTTACGCTTATTGTTGACCGTTCCGGCAGTATGAGCGGTAACAAAATAATTCAGGCAAGGGATGCTTCTAAGTTTATAGTAAACAATTTGAACGAAGGTGACAAATTTAACATTGTTGATTTTTCTGATAATGCATCTGCTTTTCGAAATTCACATGTTAATTATACAAATCAGTCAAGAGATTCTGCAATATCTTACATTAACAGCTTCCAGGCAAACGGGTTAACAAATATATCCGGTGCATTCAGTCTGGCGGTACCGCAGTTTTCAGCATCAAATGACAGTTCTGCCAATATAATTATATTTTTTACAGATGGTCAGCCAACGGCAGGTATTACTAATACTACTCAGCTGCTGGCACATATAAGAAATCTGATAATCAGCACAGAAACAAATATATTTTTATATTGTTTCGGCATCGGCACTGATGTAAATATTCAGCTTTTAACATTGATGGGAGCACAAAACAAAGGCCTGGCTGAATTTTTAGGTAACGATGAACTTTACAGCAGGATAACTGACTTTTACCTCAGGATCAGAAATCCTGTATTACTTTCACCTTCAATATCATTTTCTCCGGCAAATGTGATAGAAGTATATCCTTCTCCACTGCCTAACTTATACAAAGGGCAGCAGATGATCGTTTCAGGAAGATATCTGCAGGCGGGACAGGTTACAGTTACATTGAGCGGCTACGCTTTTAATCATCCTG
>CAZQYL010000047.1:0-12351 GCA_964597425.1 uncultured Ignavibacteriales bacterium
GAAGAGCCGGAACTGTTGGTTAATCTCACATCAGCATTCCAGCTCACACCTGAGTTTGCGGATCTTTTGTAATATATTTCAAGATTTCCATCTCTTCCGTCTGTCCATACTGTATGCAGCGTGCTTCCATCTGAACCGATAGTTTTAGCGTTATTATATGCAGGTAAAGACTGGCTGCTGTTATTTGTTAAGCGGGTATCGCTTTCCCATTGGGCAATTGTTCCTGCCTGGAAACAAAGAAGCAAAGCAAAGAATAGAAATTTAATTAGTTTCATGGTTAATATATTTTATTTAATTAATATCATTTTTCTTGTCGATGAAAATTCATTGGTCTGCAGCCTGTAGAAATACACACCGCTTGGAAAGTTACTCCCGTCAAAATCGGCATCAAATCTGCCCTGTTTCAGCTCACCATCAATCAGCACGGATATCTCTTTGCCGGTTATATCATATACGGTTAGTTTGGCGTATCCATCATTTGGGATGTGAAAACTTATTTTTGTAACCGGATTGAATGGATTCGGGTAGTTCTGCTTCAAAGAGAATTCATTCGGACCCATGTTTTCATTCTGCCCGAATCCTGTAACAGAACCGTTCGTACTCTTCAGGATCATTCCTCCCGCTCCCAATACATAAGTTACACCGGAATTACCGTTGTGGTAAAGGGTCCGTATATTGTAATCCACGGGTACGGCAAGCTGCAGCCAGTTACTGCCGCCGTTTGTTGTTCTGTAAAACCTTCCAAACAGACTGCATGTATAACCTAAGTTTTCGTTTACAAAATACATATCATTTATGTATGGGTTTACGCTTGCACCAGCGGTCCAGTTCAAACCACCGTTAGTTGTCCTGAAGAAATTCTGACCGCTTGAATTAGAGCCGGCAAATCCTGTATTGTTATTAACAAAATGCAGTGAGGTCATAGCAAGCGTTGAGCTTATTGTTTGCTCACTCCAGCTTACACCTCCGTTAGTGGTTTTTTTAACAAGTGCTCCGGCGGGTGAGTTTTTATAACCGGAAACATATGCTGTTAAAGAGTCCGAAAAGAATATATCAGCATAAAATGCGTCAACCGTTGAATCTATCTGCTGCCAGTTTGTTCCTGCATTGGTTGTTTTTAAAATTTTCGCGTTTGAGGTAACCAGGTAACCTGTATTATCCCCGGTGAAATATATGCTTCTGAAAGATGAAGGGTACCCGGTGATCAAGGCAGTATAGTTTGCACCGCCATTAGTTGTTTTGTATAGCAGCCCCGAGCTCATTGCCGCCTGGTACCCGGTGTTGGCATTTCTGAAATAAACGGGACCCCCGAAACTGATAGAAGTAAGCTTTGTCCAGTTTGCACCGCCATCAGTTGTTTTTATCACACTGTTGAACGAAGATGCATACCCATTGTTATCATCCGTAAAATGTGAATAGTACAGCTCGTTGTTTATTCCTGCAAACAGTTGTCCCCAGTTTGTCCCGCTGTTTGAAGATCTGCATATTGTACCATACGACCCCGAAGTGTATATATCATTTGAATTAAGTGTATGTATGGAGTATAATGTATTAAAGTAAGTTTCTGCCGGATATGTTACCGTCCAGTTAAGACCTCCGTTTGTGCTTTTGCCAATGGCGCCGCCCTGGCCGCAGGCAAATACGTTGGCAGCATTCAGATACCTTACCATATAAATATCATACATTCCGCTTACAGTAACCGGGTTCCAGTTAATTCCGCCGTTTGATGTGCGCAGCATCAGGCTGTTCCTTCCGGCTGCAAGACCGTTTAGTGAATCAGTAAAACTTATCGTCAGCAGGTCACCCGATATTGTTGCCTGTGTGACCCAGTTTATTCCGCCATTAGTGGATCTTGTTATACCTGTCGAGCCTGCTGCATAGATGGTCGCAGCTGATGTCATCCACACTCCCGCATTGTAAGTTATGCTGGTTGCTATGGCTGCCCAGTTAACTCCGCCGTTAGTGGTCTTAAGTATATCAGTTGATTGGTGTGCGGCAACACCCGTGAGGGCGTTTATGAAATTTATGGATCGCGGCCCGTATTGCAGATTGAGATTTTGTTCGGCCCAGTTTAAGCCCCCATTGGTTGTTTTATACATCAGGCAGGAAAACTGTCCGGCTCCAAGATAGCCCGTGTTTGCATCCGTAAAACAGATCGACTGAATTGTTTCTGAAGTGGCAATTGTTATACGTGCCCAATTTGATCCGGAATTTGTTGTTCTATACAGCTCTCCATTTGCTCCGCCTATGAAGCCCGTATTGCTGTTTATGAAGTAAACAGCATTCATATCATAACCCGTAGGTTTTGGATTCTGCCATACCCAGTTTGTCTGGCCGTTAACCAAACCGCCAAAGATGAATGAAATTCCGATGAGTAATATTTTCAATTTTTTCATACCATTTATATTTTTCTTATCTGATTGCCTGTAGAACTTTATTGCTTCGGATATCAGCCAGTCCTGGCTGCACTTCAGTTCATTTCTCAGCTGCTTTATAGCCTGGTGAGTATCGGGTGCAAGTCTGTAACCTTTTGCGATAGTTGAATTTTTTTTGCCCTGTTTCAATTACTTTAAATAGTGAGTTTGGATTGATACAAACATATGAATTGTGCACACTCCATTGCAAAGAAAGTTAAGACCTTAACTAACCGATAACTTAGTCCAAAAATTGTAAATTGATTGCTTTTTTGGATATTTATTGCAATTTTGCGAGATATAACTAACCGGTATATTTTATGCGTTCAGGATTATTCAGAATAATGAGGACTTTAACTGCCAAAGAAATGAAGTCTTTTGAAAGATTTCTGGCTTCACCATACCACAGGGCTGAAAAAAACTGCCTGCCTTTGTACGAACTGCTAAAGAGAAAATATCCTAAGTTCAGGGAAGAGGAAATAGAATACGAAAAAATTTATAGCGAACTGTATCCGGGAAAAGAATATAAAAAGCAGGTAGTGTGGAATCTGATATCCGCGCTTGAAAAGTACGCTTTGAGTTTCCTTGAACACGAAGCATTAAAAAAAGATGAATTTCAAAGCCGGGAAATGCGCATAAACGAGTTACTTCACAGGAAACTTTCAAATGATGCTTTAAGTGAACTTAACGGGATTGAAGATTTTTTTAAAGGAAGGCTGATCGATTTTAATTTCTTCCGGCACAGGATAAGACAGGGTGATAACCGGATAAATTTTTACCAGGCAGAAAATAAAAACCATCTACTTCCGGATATCTTTACTGAAAGTATGGAGTACCGGATATTGAGTTTTCTTAAAGATCTGAAGGCTTCTCTTGAAGATCAGCAATTCTTTGTTGAAATGTACAACATAAAGTATAAATTCAATCTGCCTGAAAAATTAGCGAAGAGTATTGATCTTGAAAGAATAATTGAATACTGCGAAGAAAATAAATTTGAATACTTATACTATATCAGGATCATTTATCATTCAATTATGATAATTCTCAAAAATGATGAACCCGAACATTTTTTTAAACTCAGAAATTTGTTTAACGAAAATCATCACAGGTTTGATAAGCGCGAAAAAAGGAACATGATCATACCGATCGTAAATTACTGCGTAAGGCACAGGTACTCCCGGGAGCATGATTATAAAAGGATCATGTTTGAGCTCAATGAATTCAGGCTTAGTGAAGGGCTTGCATTTTATCCGGGTAACCAGATACCCAAACTGCTTTATACGCAGATACTGCTCAATGCGATATCACTTAATGAGTTATCCTGGTCCAGGGAGTTCGTTGCAAAATATACAGAAATGCTTCACCCCGATTTGCGGAGCTCAATAGGCTCACTTGCGCTTGCGTTTTTGAGCTTTGAGGAAAAAAAATATAATGACGTACTCAAAAATCTTAACGAGGTAAACTATACTGATGTACGCGATAAGATCCATGTCAGAATGCTAACAGCAAAAACATATTATGAACTGAATGAAAATGAAACATTGTTGAATTACATAGATTCTTCACGGCATTTTCTCCAGAACAATTCCTCCATAAACGATTCAAGAAAGAAACTGTACGGCAGCATGCTGAATAATCTGAGCCAGCTTGTGAATTTGCGATCCAAAGGAGATACTTCTCAGAAAAATATCTTCAGGCAAGCAATTATGAATTCTGAACAGAACGAGAATGTTTCCTGGATCATGAAAAAAATAGATGAACTTAGTTAATTGATGCTTACTATTAATAGCGTAAAATTGACCCTTCAAGCCCGAATTTTCCCGATTGGAATTATACTTATTAAAGGCTATATCTCATTAAACCTTTTACGCATACGTTTGTCTTATAGGTACAAAAGGGTTATAACCACTGAAAAAGTATAAATAACATCAAAAATTGAATAAAAACACAATAAATACTAAAGGAGACATAAAAATGTTGAAATTATTAAAACCATCAAAAAACGTGTTTATACTTGCCATAGCGGCGGTATTTTCACTTTACATGGCAGCATGTAACGATAACTCGGTAGAAGATACACAAACAGACGATCAGTATATCACTGAAGTTGTAACCAATGGATACTCATCCAGTTCAGATGACGATGATAATCTCATGAATTCAGAAGTAACAGATTTTGATGACGGCGGCGCTGTTGGCGATTTTGACGGCAGCGATACACCGATTGATTCATTAATGAGATGGGGCAGAATAGTAACAGGCTCAAGCGCAACGGTAACTATCACTACTGAAGGCGACAGCTTGAAGTATGCAAATATTACAAGAACCATTACCGGTAATTATGTAATAATTGGTTTGGTTGGCGGAGTAGTTGATACAATTTTTAAACCGTACACTCAGGAATTCAAAAGAACTGCAATATTCAGAAGAGTAAACAACAATCCGCGCCCAAGGCAGAACTGGAGATTATATAAAGTATCAATGGTTGATGGCAGAACAACATCACCGCAGAACAGTGATGATTACGTGCAGATGCAGCAGATACAGGTCTATGTGAATGGTACATTAACATATACATTCGCAGGTCCTGATTTCACCCAGAATATTTTCATCACAAGACATCCAAACTGGAATGGCGCCGGAATACCGGAAGTAAATGCAGGTGACCAGGTTAGGTTTGTTGTAACAACACAATCATCACAATCAGAGCAGGATATAGTTGCATGGCACTGGGGCAAACGTAACTTCGGATTCCACAGGGAACCGTTTGTAATGACAAGCGAAACACCGAGCGGTTCAGGCTGGGTAAGAACATACGACAAAACATTTACAATTCACGCAGGTCATAACCGCGGCAGGTTCAACGGATTCATCAGCGCATCGACACGCAAATCATTGTATGATGATTCACCGGTTGAATTCGCAAGTGATGCAGTTGGTACACCATACAGAGTCAGGCCGTAATCGTCTTCTCTCTGAAATATATGCAGGCTCAAACAGTAATGACCTGCAGGCTGTAAAACAGTAAATAAAGCCTTCCGGCTCCCCCCGGAAGGCTTTTTATTTGAACTAATCTTACATCATAATATTATAATGTTTTACTGAACCACATTTAAAGTATTTATAAACAACTACTAAACTCAATATATACTGTGTTATAGTTAATTATCCTAGCTATAAGATTCCTCTTTACTTACCCAATATTGCTAACTATCTTCGCTAAACACAAATTTAAATTATTTCATAATCAAAGGGGGACTTATGAAAGCCAATTTAATATTCAAATTGCTTGCCGCAGTATTGTTGATCTTCTTTCTGACATTCACCACAACAAATTTAATTTCACAAAGCTGGACCGCACTTGGAACCGGCGCGAACAATTCCATAAATACATCAATTGTATTTAACGGAGAGCTTGTTGTTGCCGGTGACTTCACATCTATTGGGGGGATAGGAGCAAACCGTATTGCCAAATGGAACGGTACTACATGGTCACAGCTTGGGCTTGGTACAAACGGCAGTGTATATGCAATGATAATTTTTAACGGTGAACTTATTGTAGCCGGAAGTTTTACTCAGGTTGGCGGAGTATCAGCTACGCGCATTGCAAAGTGGAACGGCTCTAACTGGCTTTTGTTCGGTTCAAACAACGGCTTTAATGATGATGTTCTTGCGCTTGCAGTATACAGCAGCCAGCTCTATGCAACGGGCAGGTTCACTAACAACGGGTTGAACAGGATCGCCAGGTGGAACGGTACAGCATGGCAGCAGCCCGGCCTGGGATTAAACGATCATGCCCATGCGCTTGCTGTTTATAACAATGAGCTTGTTGTTGGCGGGGGATTTACAACAGCAGGCGGTATCAGCGCGAACAGAATTGCAAAATGGAATGGTACAACTTGGTCATCGCTTGGGCTTGGCATGAACAATGAAGTGTTTTCGCTTGCAGTATTGAACAATGAATTGTACGCTGGCGGTGACTTCACTCAGGTTGGAGGAGTTGGTGTTAACAGAATTGCCAAATGGACAGGAAGCTGGAGCAATCTTGGTACCGGTGTAAATGGTTCAGTTGATGCGCTATTCAGTTACGGCGGGCTCATACTTGCCGGAGGTGGATTCACAAGCGCCGGCGGTGTTGGTGCAAACAGGATTGCTGCATGGACCGGAACAAACTGGGCTGCTTACGGTACCGGAATGAATAACGATGTATTAACAATTGCAGTTTACACAAATATCATATACGCAGGAGGTGATTTTACCACTGCAAGCGGTACGACAGTGAACAGGGTTACCAGGTGGAGCATGCCGGTTGCGATACAGACAAATGGAAATGAAATACCGGAGAATTATTCGCTTGGACAGAATTATCCGAATCCTTTTAACCCGGTAACAAAAATTAAATTTGAATTGCCATCAGACGGCTTAACTTCACTCATGATATATGATAACTTAGGAAGAGTTGTGGAAGAATTAGTAAACAAGAATCTCACTGTTGGTTCATATGAGGTGAATTTTGATGCATCAAACTATTCCAGCGGTGTGTATTATTATGAGCTCACTTCAGGAAGTTACAGAGATGTGAAGAAAATGACTTTAGTAAAGTAACAAAGTATAACTCAAGTATCTGATGTAACTACTGCCCGGTCTTTTAAAAAAGGCCGGGCATTTCTTGTTTGAATTTATGTTAAATTCTTAACAACTTAACACAATCTTAACCATATAATTATATGAGATTTATCAGGATATTTTTTGACATTTATCATTGTTAAAAGTTCTGCAAATGGTTAGATTTGTATTAAGATTCAGTTCAGAAACTGTTAGCTCAAAGGAGCGGTGAACAATGAAACGAATTATTCTGATTACATGGATGCTCTTATTTTCAAGTATTGCGGCTTATTCTTCAGATATAAAAGATAACCGGGAGCTTTTCCTGAAATTATACCAGGAAGAAAAACTGGCTTATGACCTTTACGGAGAATTTTATGAAAGATGGTCACTGGGTGTTTTTAATAAGGTACAGCAGCGCGAAGCAAAACATGTTTGGTGTGTAGAAAAGATAATGGATAATTACGGGTATGATTATGAAATTAATAATAAATCAGGTTTGTACCCCGATAGAGAGATACAGAAAATCTATGATGACCTCTCAGTAAAAGGGTGCATCAGCGATCTTGCTGCCCTGGAAGCTGCGGCTTACATTAAAGAAAAACATATTTCCCAGCTGCGCGAAAGGATCCGTTACCAGGAAGATGAATATATTGTGAAGGTTATTTTCCTTATGGAAAGCGCTGCGCAAAGCCACCTGAGAGCTTTTGTAAAAAGTATAAGACTCTCCGGTTCAGATTACAGCCCTGTATTTCTTACAGATGATGAGTTCAGCAATGTAATGGACTCAGATAAAACAATTGCCGGTGAATAATAATAACGAGTTAAGCAATAAAAAAGACCCCGAATTTGGGGTCTTTTTTATTTTATTGATTTAACTCTTCAACCTATTGATTAATCCATGCTTTTCTTAATTTGAGCTGAGACTCATTTGGTTTATCAACCGGCCGGAGAACATGTGCTTCATTTTTTTTGGAAAGATATGTTTTTGCGGTTAAGGTTTTCTTCCGGAGCTCTCCATTCTTATTTTTCCGCATTACAACAATAGTAATAACATCACCCGGTTTGGCATACTTACCCGGATTCAGGATCAGGTTTTCAATATTCGCCGGGCTGATCATTTCACCGTTTATTGAAACAGGGATATCATCTTTTTTCATCTTCAATTTTTTGCCAAACTCAGTTACATCTGTAATATGAATTGAACCATCGTGATCTACACTTATAGCGCCTCCCAGTACCTCGATCGTTTCCACTTCGGCCTGCTCAAGATATTCAAAACCCGCAGGATTGAGGAAGTCATTCAGCGGAAGCCGGTTTGAACCTTCAACATACTTCTTGAGGAAATCCCCAATTTCAGGATATGTCAAAGCAGTAATTACACCAAACAGTTCATCGTCATCAAAAGGCTTATCGGGTCCATATTTATCTACAAGGTCGCGTTTCAGGTTTTGTAAGCCGTATTTTCCCTCTGAAAGTTTAAGCAGGTAAAGATCAAGGCACATATTTAAAAGGGCGCCCTTTTGATATACATTACCGTATTGGGGTTTATATATATTCAGCGCTCCCTTGCTCAGCTCTGTGAACGAAAGAGTATCATTATAGATCAGTTTCGAGTACAGAATCTTTTTTCTCATTCTTCGCAGAAATTCTTCAGTGTTTATTAGCGAAGTCTTCACCTGGAAATGCTGTGCATAATACTCAGTAGAGCCTTCATACAGCCACAGGTGTTTGCTCATTTTGGGAGCATTAAAATCGAAGTAGTGTATTTCCTTTGAGTGAATACTGAGCGGAGTAACAATATGGAAAAATTCATGTGCAATAACGTCGTTAAACGGGTCAATAAACACCGAATTTTCCACCTCCAGGTTAGTCATTACAGTAGAAGTAAAATGCTCGAGCGCGCCGGTGCTGCCGGATAGCGGCAAACTTTCAAATAGATATACCAGCACAGAATACTGCTTGGCTGGAAGCGAGCCTCCTAAATATTCACCCTGGGCTGTGAAGAGTTTTCTTGTATCTTCTTTTAAATATTCTACATTTACCTTTTTATTGGGTGAGTATATTGAAACAAGTACTTTTGTGTTATTGACGGTCATTGTAGCAGTATCAGGTATGCAGTACAGGATAGGGTTATCATGCAGCTGAAAATAGTTCTGCGCTGCATAGATATCCGTGCTTTCATTTGTGGATACCAGGGGAAGCGAAGTAGAACCGAAGAATCCTGCAGGTTTATCTATTACAAGATTAAACGGATTATCCTTATATCCTTCAAAATATCCCACGAAGCAGAAATTATTCAGTACAAACGCTTTGCCTGAATCAATACATGATCCTGCCGGTTCAAATACTATGGGCTTATCATCTGAATGATATGAGTCTTTAACAATATAGCTGATATGATCAAGTCCGGAAGCCCCTGAAATACTCCAGATGTTTGTATCTTTCCTTACTACAGAAAGTTCGGAATTATTGCCATCATAAGCCTTAAGATCCGAAACATACCTGCCGAAATTGTAAATGGCATAAGTACCGGGGACAATTTTCGGGAAATGATACTCAATCGTTTCCGAATTAATTTGCGGCGCTTTTACTTCCACTAACAACCTGTGATCGCCGGTAGCTTTTTTAAGATCGATACGGGCTTCAGTTACTTTAAGTGAATCGGCTTTGGAAAGATTTTCTGAATAAGAGCTTAATGAGAAAAATGTTAAGCACAGTACAAAAAGTAGTTTCTGTAATTTCATAACAGTAATATTTTTATGAACAAATTAGCTGTTAAGATATTATTTTTATTATTTATATTCAAATCAAATTTTTAGATGTTATGCTTTTATATTGTTTAATTTAATTTTAACTGCTATCCTGCTTTACTTTTTTTAAAAATTGCAGGTTACTTTTGTAATATTTACGGGAATCTAATGACAAATTTATTCAAACTTTCCGGCTCACCAATTCTTTTTGTACTTATCTTTTTACTGCTCGGCAGTTCTTCCTCATCGCAGGACCTTAAGGAACGGGTTCAGAATGCGTTTGTTTTCTGGCATGGTTTTAGATCTGAAATGACAATACACGAACTGGTTTCTTACTGTGCGCCGGTGTTTTGGTATTCAGCTGATGAACCAATGCTGTATAATAAAACGGGAAAGGATATAAGAATACCACAAAGATTTCCTTTTGACTCTACTGCCTCAAACCCCGTAGTTTACTACATGGTTAAAAACATATTTACCCTTGAAGATAAAGAACATGCCGGATTCAGAGAGAATAAAACCAATTTCGACAGTTCCATTGTTAATTTGAACTACGTTAACGGAATGGATATCTGTTACAATCATTATTACGAATTTGAATCGGGGCTTGGCAGGCATCATCACGATACAGAACAATCTGAGTTCAAAGTGTATGTGCTATACAAACAGCTAAACGATACATTAAGGGAATACTCCCTGGTTTTACTTCAGGTTACCGCAAAAGCGCACGCTTTGGAATGGTACGATAATGTTTTTAATATTGATCTTGACGCACTTGAAACAAATCTTCCTTTCAATATTCTGGTTGAAGAAGGAAAACACGCAAGCTGCACGGATGCTAACGGTGACGGGCATTACACCCCGGGATACGATGTTAACATCAGGAAAAATGACGCATGGGGTCTCCGCGATGTGATACGTTCAGGTGAGCTTTTTACATCTCAATACCAGGCTTATATGTCGAAGATCAGAAAACCCGAATATAGAGTACTGCCTCCGCTTCCTCATGACAGCCCGCACAGGCATAAATACATTACTGATAGTGTTTACGCCCGCGATAATTCAGTTTATGAATTGCGGCCGATGCCCAAACCCGGCATGGCAGGCAAAGACCTGCATCTGAAAGCCGATATGGAAGGATATTACCAGAAGAACTGGCCTGAAATATCAGATAATATGACCAATACGGAAATTGAAGAATGGTGGGAAAGCGGTCAGCTGATAAAATCGATTGGTATAATGTGTAGATATAACAACACATTCGGAGTTTCCGCGACATTCCCCCTATTGATAATTAAAAATGTTGAGGCTCCGTTAATTGGCGGATGGATAGTGAACAGG
This sequence comes from uncultured Ignavibacteriales bacterium, assembly GCA_964597425.1. GTDB lineage: Bacteria > Bacteroidota > Ignavibacteria > Tepidaquicellales > OLB5 > OLB5. Next base: position 11,114 of record CAZQYL010000047.1, read on the forward strand.
ATTTACCTGCAGGGGAAGAATATGGGTGATGTAGGGTATAACCTGCTTATTACACCATCTGCTTCCAGGTTCATGGATCCATATTTTGCAGCCGGGGTTGAATTTACGCAAAGGGAAAACAGAAGCAGCACAGAAAGTAAATACAGCACAGATTTTGTTCTGGAAACCGGGCTGAAGTTCAGGGGGAACGTAAGATTCACACCATTGAAATTCCTTAGCGCAATAACTGATTTCTGGGGCGTAAGAGTCGGCATAAAGAACAAAGGATTCAAGAGCATACGCGAAATGACATATGTCATTGAGTTCGGCGCAGGTGTTTGGTAAACTGAACAGATTCTATCAGTGATGGCTTAGTATTTATAAATGAACAATCCCTGGCCGCCGGTTGAGATCCACAGTTCATCTTTTGTATCGCGAAGCTTAAGTGACCTGACAGAAGGTATTACGCCGTGCCCGTTGATATAAATATGCTCCCATGTTGAACCGCCATCCCGGGATAAGTACATTTTATTGAATTCGTCCCCGTCCTTCATCCCGAATACCGCAACTGTATTACCTTTGCAATCAACATAAAATACGGAATTAAATCCCGGCATCTTTTCAAATGAAGTTCCGCGGTCGGCGGAACGGAACAGTCCGTAATTCCTGATACCTGCCCAAAGAGTACCTCCGCCAAGCGGATCAATATCTATGGCGCCTTTATTCCTGTAATCAATTGCAGGATTCTGAACAACATGATTTTTGAAACTGAATGTTCTGCCGTAATCCGTGCTTACAAAAAGTCCGCCTGCCTGCACCCCTGACTCATTTCCTCCTTCTATGTAAAAATACACAATAGAAGGGTCAACAGGATCAACTTCTATATAATCGGTGGTATTAAAAAGTCCACTAACAATGGAGTTTTTATATATAGCGTCGGATTCACCTGTAAAAACGGATTTTTCAAAGCTGACCCCTCCGTTCGTGCTGAAGTACAGGCCGTACCAATATGCCCCGGGATTCGAAGCGTCATAAATTTTATGATTATATAATCCTCCTCCCATCAGCAGTATCAAAATATCATTTTTTCCGTCTGTTGTTATATCTCCGTCATTAAAAATTGCATCATATCCGGGTCCGGCATCAGGATATGAAAGTACGCCCGAGGGTCTTAATATCTTGTAGCTATCAGGCGCACCGCGTTTTTCTGATACGGCAATAGCGGGATAGTAGGTAAACACACTTCCGCCTATCAAATA
>CAZQYL010000048.1:0-12007 GCA_964597425.1 uncultured Ignavibacteriales bacterium
ATTAAAAAAAATTGATATAAATCATACATATTCAATTTTATTTATTTCTGTTTTGAGTGAAAATAAGGGTGAAAATCAGCCGATTTCGTAGTTACTGAGAGTTTCATTTGCAAGTGTAATTACTTTGGTTTGCAGTTCTTTGGGTTCAATTACTTTAACGCCTTTTCCGCGGCTTACTATCCACGAAGCCAATTCATCGAGGGAGTTAACAGTTGTTTCATAAATGAAATTATCTTTACCTGATTCGGTGAATGTTTCATTGGTCATTAACTGTTTAGGGAGAATGCGTTCTTTCCAAACAGTGGAAAATTGAAGTTTGATATTGATCTTATCAGTTCCAACCCAGCTTTTCCAGGAAAACCTGAAAACATCCTCCAGAACTCTATCTGAAATTTTCGGGAAGGTTCTTTCTGTCTGGCGCGCTTCCAGTATTTTGTTCAAATGGAACTGTTTGAACTTTCCATCAGAACATGTTAATACACGCCAGTAATTATCACTCTGGAACACAAGTACAGGGCATATCTCTCTTCCAAAATCAAGCATCCCGTTATCCTTTTCGTAATCAATAGCCGCTATGCGGCTCTTTTCGGCTGCCATCTGAAGTATTACAAAGTTTGCCAGCGATTTTTCACCAAGCCTGTTTACAAGAAGTTTCGTCGATTTATCGGCGAAAGCGGGTGACTGGCTGAGTGATGAATATTGCTGAATAAGCTCAAGCAGTTTTTCCTCAGGCAGTTTCTTATTTATGCATACACCATCTTTTTTGGTTGAATGAATATCTATTCCAATTGACCTGAGCTGCTGCAGGTCTCGCATAATTGTAAGCTCCTCGACCTCAAAAATATACGCAAGGTCGGCTGATCTTAGTATACCGGGATAATTTTGAGATAAAATCAAACCAACAATTTCAAGCTGCCTCTTGAACTTACTTCTTATATCCTGCATGTATGCAAATTAATAATATTACACAAAATTACAAATAACCGTAATGCCAGTTTATTTAACTTTACCATTAGGATGTACAGTTAGTTTTATCAGTTAGAAATTTCCAAAATTCTATCATGCTATGATAGGAATTCACGGAACAAAAAATGTAAGTTGTATTAAACTTTTTTAGAGGAGGAAAGTTAAAATGAATATAATTCAGGAAGAAGATCAAAACTATTCAGCGGTCAGTTGTTATTCAGCATACAACAGGCACAGAAAGGGCACCAGGTATTTATACTGGTTATTTCTTGCAGCAGTTCTTGTATCAGTTTTTTCACTTATCACTACCGCATACAGTACAGAGCATAGAATCGGAACATTACTCGATTCGATCAATGGCAGTAATACAATTTACTTTGATTATGGGAAGTCTGTTCTAAAAACTGAAGCAATTGCAATGATCGACAAAATTGCGGATGAAATGAAAAATAACCCGGAGATCAGGCTCTTCATTACCGGCTATACTGATGACAGGGGAAGTGAAGGTTTTAATAATTTGCTTTCGCTTGAAAGGGCGAATTCTGTAAAACAATACCTGATATCCAGAGGAATAAATGCCGACTTACTGATAATCAAAGCAATGGGCAAAAGTGAACCGCTTAATGATAATGCAACAGAAGAAGAAAGGGCTGCCAACAGAAGAGTTGTGTTTTCTTATACGGATACTGAAAAAAATACCGGGAAGTACGCGATTGATAATTTTCCGAACAGGAGATTCTATGCAGAACCAACTCTCAAAAATGAGTACGTAAATTCTTCTTTCAAAGTGAAATCGAGGGAAGAGATCACAGCAGAGCTTTCAATCCGTGACTCAGCAGGACAGCCTGTTGACTCTGTAAAAACGGAAGATATCACAGCAGTATTGAGGTGGGAAAATAATGGCAATATTGACTCAACAGAGGGAACTCCCGGGCTCATTCCGATAAACGATAAAAAGAAGATCGCATTTACGCTCACAATGGATTACAGCGGCAGTATGTTCGGAGTGGAAACACGTGAGAAGGATATTCCCAAAAGCGATAAGATAATAGCCATGGAAAAAAGCGTGGAGTTATTTATAAATCAGCTTGGAAGTAACATGTACTGCAAGATCATAAAGTTTGGTGAAAAAGTACTTCCGCCGCTCAGATATACAAGGTCTAAAGATGTATTGTTAAGCGCACTCGAAAATAATTCCTTCCCTATGGGCGGTACTGCGCTGTATTCATCAATTTATATCGCACTTGGTGATACAACTTTTCAGAGTAATCCAACTGTAATGAAAACGGTCATAGCATTTACCGACGGCATGGAAAATTCTTCGGTAAAAGTTACGCTTGATTCAATTTACAGGAGGAGTTCATTGACCAGCACTAAAATATTCACAATTGGTCTTTATAACGATGTTGGCACATATAAACCAAATGATGATGAGCTAAGAAGGAGAAAAGTTGATATGCTTTCAATTGCGCAGAATACGGGCGGATTTTTTTACCCTGCAAATGATCCGGGAGAACTGAAGAGGATATACGCTAATATTCTTGACCAGGTACTGAAATCATACTCAATAAGTATAATCTGGAACAGCACGAAACTACCTCCTAAAGGAACACAGGTGAAGGCTGAACTGAAGATAAATGTTAGAGGTACCATGAGGATAATGTATAAGAATTACATAATGGAATAAGGTTACAGACGTTAAAAGAAAAAGCAACCCGCATAATTCCGGGCTGCTTTTTTGAATTTCAGTTCAATACAATTTAATCATTCAGCACAAGTTTATGTTTTATTGCGTAATGGGTGATATCAACATTCGATTTCAAATTCATTTTTTCAAGTATTCTGGAGCGGTAAGTACTGATAGTTTTTACGCTGAGAGTAAATTTATCTGCTATTTGAGTTAATGAATTACCGGAAGCGAGCAGGCAGAGTACCTGGAACTCCCTTTCTGAAAGATCTTCATGGGGCAGTTTGCCGCTGTTTTTATTGGAGGAGAATATCAGGGTTTCAGCCAGAGTGCTGCTTATATACTTACCGCCGGCAACAACTTTTTTAATTGCCCGTATCAGCTCACCAGGGACGCTATCTTTATTAAGATAGCCATCGGCTCCTGTTTTTATAGCTCTGATAGCAATTTCTTCTTCCGGGTGCATTGAAAGGATAAGTATTTTGAGGTCGGGTTTTTTCTGCTTTAATTCAATTATACAGTCCAGGCCGCTCTTTCCAGGCATTGTGATATCAAGGATCAGCAGGTCCCATGGCTGTTTATCAAGCTGCTCAAAAATTTCATCACTGTTTGATGCTTCGCCTATTACCTGCATATCACTTTCATCTGAAAGAATTTGTTTTATTCCGCGTCTTACTACGGAGTGATCATCTGCTATTAATATCTTTATCATATATATGCTTAATTGGTTTCTTTATTGAGCGGAACTTTCAATATAATTTCAGTTCCGGTATTTTCTACAGTCTTAATTTCGAGGTTTCCGTGGATCATTTCAGCGCGCTCCTGCATACTGATAAGTCCGAGTGACTTGGTTTGGTTAATTTTGTTTTCAAGGTTAAACCCCGCACCATTATCTTTAATGCCGAGGAGCAGCTGATCCTGTTCAAGTGAAATGTTAACTTCTACCCTTGTGCATTTTGAGTGGCGGGTAATATTGGTCAGTGCTTCCTGGAAGATCCTGAAAACAGTAATTGAACCCGTACTATCCAGACTAACCGAAGTATCAGGCATATTCAGGATCGTTTCAATTTCTGTTCTGTTCCTGAAATCTTTAAGAAGGCTTTCAATTGCAGAGAGTATTCCAAGCTGATCAAGCAGACGCGGCCTCAGGTCAGAAGAGATTTTTCTGACTGTAGCTATGGTATTTTCAACTATGCCTGAAAGGTCATACATTCTTTCAACAATATCCGGGTCGCTTGCATGTTTTTTGCTTATCCACATAATTTCAAGGTTTATTGCTGTTAATGATTGACCGAGCTCATCATGAATTTCTCTTGCTATTCTGATATTCTGCTCTTCTTTGATCGATTCTATCTTCTTGTTAAGCTCTCTAAGCTGCCTGCTTTTCTGAACAAGTTCATCTTTCGATTTCATGTGTTCGTCAATTTCTTTTATAAGCTCTGATGTACGCCGAACTATCATGATCTCCTGGTTATCCCTCAGAACTTTGAGCTTTGAGATCAGAATTGTTACGACGGCAAAAAAACCAAGCCTTACGAGGGTACTCCAGTAATGGAGCACAATATTTGTGATCTTCTCAAATCCGCTTGTATCCATGTAAAACCAGATGACAGAACAGACCAGAGAAAAGACGAGTCCGTAATATTTGTTAGTGTTCCATGTAATAAAGGCAATTGGTATCAGGTAAAAAATAGAGAAAGATACTTCACTGGTTGTATAATAGTCAGTTAATGCAACAACGGCAATAAGAAGTATCCCGATTGTAAGTTTTGTAAATAACCCCGCTTTTTTTAAAAAGTCCTTTAACAATAGGCTTAAACTCATTTGCATTAATTCATGGCTCAATTCCAGAATTTCCTATAATATACAATCTTGCTTTTTAAAAAGAATGATAAATAGTAAAGGTGAATCTAACGTAATATATTAACAGAATCTTGCAGATTTTTTGGACGTGATGTAAGTATTATTTACCTGTTTTCCCGCTCAAAAGATATTATTGTTGAACCGGGTAATTATTCTTAGTCCATTGCTCAAAACCCCCGATTATATAGTGTATTTTAGGGAAGCGCAGTTCTTTCATTAACTCAAACGCCATTGCTCCTTTTCGGCCATTCTGGTCTACCAGAATATACCGCTTTTCACGGTCCAAATTACCGATCATTTCGGGGAAATCAGGTTTGCTGAAATCTATATTTATGGAATTTTCAATTCTTGATGAATCAAATTCACGTTTTGTCCTGATATCCAGCAGAACAACATCCGCATCTCCTTTGTGGTTACCCAGAAAAACAGCAGCTTCTTCTACGGTGATCTTGTCGCTTCTGAGAGACGGAAAAAGATACTCACAGCCCGGGATAAATGCCAGCAAAACAAAAAGACCAATTGCCCAAATCAATTTGTTATCCAAACCGGATAGAGATCTTATACTGTGAAGCGGTGATTTTTTCATGGGATGGTTTTCCTTTATCCAAAAATACTCAAAAAATGGTTAAAATTCAAAAAAATCAGCAGTATTTCACATACCTGAATGTAATTAAATTCACTACAATGCTTTAACACATATAACTATATTTTTGCGTGTGCTAAAAGTGTTATGTTTGTATAGAAAGATTAATTGAATAGTTCATAACATAGTTCTTTAGATAGTTTCAAAATAGTTAATTAGATCTTCCCTTATGATTTTCAGGTTCCTCCAAAAGTTGAAGTATACCCTTATGAAAAGAAGAAGTAAGTGTCCCTTATTAAGAAGCAGAAATAACCCTTATGACAATGAAGCAGAACCCTTATGAAAAGCAGTAGTGAATACCCTTATGAAATATGAAGGACCCTTATGAATGATTTTTGATACAACCCTTATGAAGCGACCAGATGTCCCTTGCGAAGGAAGAAAAGTGTTTCCCTTATATATCAATAGATTGGTTTAAGCCGGTTGTAAATGGGAGTAATATCCTTAAGCAGCCGGTTTGTTTTTATATAACCCCCTGATCTTGTAACCCTAACATTTACCTGCTATTTTTAGCTGAAACTACTGAAATCTGTATAATTTCATATGATTTATATATAAATTTATGAATGAAAAAGAAAGTAAACCTGGGAATTCTTGGATGCGGTTCCATATTCAGGTCTATGCACTTGCCTTCGCTGTTAAACCTGGCGGATAAATACAATATTATATCTCTATATGATACTGACAGCCGTGCGATCAAGCTGGCGAGGACTTCACTTCCGGCAAGGCTGAATGTAAAATTTACCGAAACACCTGAAGAGATTCTGAAAGACCCGGCAATTGATGCAATTGCGGTTTTAACAAGTACATCAGCTCATGTAAAGTATACTCTTCAGGCACTCAAATACGGCAAACATGTGTTTCTGGAAAAACCTGCAGCCGTGCTGCCGGCGGATGTTAAACGGATCATTGCAGCGGAAAAAAAATACCGCAGGTTCGTTCAGGTGGGTATGGTTTTAAGATACAGCTCTTTTTATAAGGAGTTGTGCAGGATAATTGATTCAGGGAAGTATGGTAAAGTTTTGTGGATGAACTGGCTTGAAACAAGACCATTTGACCCGATGATATGGCGTTATATTGATTCCGCAAAAGAAGGTGATGCAATAATACACGATAAGGCAGTACACCAGATAAACCTGTTCAACAGGTTCGCAGGCGCAAAGCCTGCGGAAACAGCGGCATTCGGCGGGCAGTATCTTATTAATCCCCGAACCTACAGCAAAGTCAGGGCATTCAGAAACGAAGTAAAATTAAAAGGTGATTCCAATGATAACCTAATGGCTATCATAAAGTATAAGAACGGGGTTAAGGCATCAATTACTGTTTCATACGTCAGCCCGCATGCGCGTGAATCACGCTGGATCATTCAGCTTGAAAAAGCAAAGATCGTTGCGCATTTCGAAACATTCGCCATGGCCAATAAGATCTCAAAACGCAAATGGAAAGGGAATCCATCGAGTATCTATATATTTGCGGATAACAAGAAATATCCAGTAGCATGGAGGTACCCGATGAGCTACCCTCCGGATGACACAAACCTTGCATTTTATGATGAATACCCTGATGAACCAATGCACCCCGGTTCCGGCGGGCAATGGAAGGAGTTTTACGAAACAGTTACCCGTGGAGTGAAACCGGAAAGCAGCACTGCCGTTGCGCTTGAAGATATAATAGTAGCAAAAGCTATTGATGACGCAATAAAAAAGAAAAAAGTAATAAAAATAATGTAGCCCTAAACCGGTTTCAGGCGGCCGAAACATCGTTTCGATATACATTAATTATTTTTTAACGTTGAAAGTCTTAAAGACTTTTGAAGTTACCGTTTCTGTAAACTTAAAAGATTATTTTAATATATGAGCAAAAGTGTGTTTGAAATTTTATTCAGTAATAGATCAAGTGTAATTGGGAAAACCAGAACATTTCAATTCTTTATTATTTTTGCCTGCTTGTTTTTCAGCAGTATCAACTGCCGCAGTAATACCATGGGAGATGTGCAGAAAGCAGCATATGTTAAATTCCGGCTTGGCAATGAAGTATTGCTTGATAAAGCCCCTGAATTAAAGGATAAACGCATTGGTTTATTGACCAATCAAACCGGCATACTGCCCGATGGCACACATATTATAGATGCGATGGTAAGTAAAGGAGTAAATGTTGTAAAAATATTTTCACCTGAGCATGGTATAAGGGGAGATGAAAATTATTCAGAGGTTGATGAGAAAACGGGGATACAAATTGTTTCTCTGTACAATGGAAAAGTGAAGCCATCTAAAAGCGATATGGCTGATATAGATATTATGATCTATGATATTCAGGATGTGGGAGCAAGATTCTATACATATACTTCAACCCTGTACTATGCAATAGAAGCAGCTGCTGAAAGTGAGAAACAGATATGGGTTTGTGACAGGCCAATGATTACTGATCCCGGCTATACCGGCGGATTTATGCTTGAACCGGGATATGAATCATTTGTCGGCAAAATACCGGCTCCCCAGGCATATGGTATGACGTGCGGTGAGCTTGCTTCCTATCTTAACTCAGAAGTTTTTGGTGGCTCAGCAAAACTTGATGTTTTAATGATGGATGGTTATACCCGGAATACCGAATACAGCTCACTTAAACTTGCATGGGTTAAGCCTTCACCAAGCATGTTTTATCCTTCAACTGCCGTATGCTACCTTGCAAACTGCCTTCTCGAAGGCACAAATGTATCAGAGGGCAGGGGGACCGAAAGACCATTTGAGTATTTCGGAGCTCCATGGGTAAATTCACAGGTAATAGCCGATGAGCTGAATTCACAGAATTTTGAAGGAGTTAAGTTCGAGCCTTTAACTTTTATTCCTTCTGAAAAGATATCAGCATACCCGCCCAAATTCTTTAATAAGGAATGTAACGGTATATTTGTAAATATTACCGATAAAAATAAATTCAATGCCGTTAAATGCGGCGCTGCAATATTAATTGCTTTATATAAAAACTGTGCTGAGTTTAAATTCAATAAGGATAATTTCATTGATAAATTAGCAGGCACCGATAAGCTCAGGAAAATGATCATTGCAGGAAACACTGCTGATGAAATTGAAGCCGCATGGATGGGCGGACTGGAGAGATTTAAAGAAACCAGGAGCAAATACCTTCTTTACAAATAATAATGATAACTGAAAAACTGAAACAAAAATCATAACAATTCAAGTAACTTCTAAATAATACTATATATATGCTGCAGGAAGAACTGAAATCAATATTCAAAAAACATAAGAGTGATAATGAAATTTACCATGATCTTGCTCAATACCATGTAAGAGAAATTCTTCTGATAACCTCTCTTTATGATGCTTTTATACTTGAAGAAGAAGAAAAGCTCAACGAAAAGATATTTGGCGAGTATTACGGACTTGATCTATCGAATGTCCCCAGGATAACCAATGCATCAGATGAAAACGAAGCTGAAAGTCTGCTGGAGCAGAAGTATTTTGATTTTGTTATTATTACTATGCGCACGCAAAACCTATCACCTTTTGAGCTTGCCCAGAGATTGAAGAGTATTAAACCTGATCTTCCCATATTCCTGCTTCTTTATGATAACAGCGATATAGTGCTTGTAAACCAGATGCGCGATAAGATCGATATTTTTGAAAAGGTCTTTGTTTGGAACCGTGAAACGAAGATCTTCCTTGCCATTATAAAATACTTTGAAGATAAGAAGAACTGCGCAAATGATACTGAAGTTGGACTGGTAAGGGTGATCCTGCTTGTAGAGAACTCCATCAGGTATTACTCCCGTTACCTGCCAATACTTTATACGGAAATTATCAAACAAACACAGAGGCTTATAACCAAAGATAATCTTGATGGCGTGAAAAAAATACTGCGTATGCGCGCACGTCCCAAGGTACTACTTGCTGTGAGCTATGAAGAAGCAATAGAGCTTTACGAAAAATTCAAGAATACGATTCTTTGCGTAATATCAGATGTTAAGTTCCCCTATGAAGGAAAGATAAACGAAGAAGCGGGTATTAAACTGCTGCAGAAAATAAAAGCTGTTGATAGCGATATTCCTTTTTTGCTGCAATCCTCAGAAAGCACATTTGCTGAAACTGCTATATTGAATGATGCCACTTTTATTAACAAAAATTCCGAAACACTATCTGATGACCTGCGTGATTTCATCCTTAATAATCTGGGATTCGGAGATTTCATTTTCCGAGACCGCTCAGGCACAGAAATTGCGAGGGCTTCCTCAATAGATGAATTCAAACATCAGCTTAAAAAGGTACCCGCTGAATCCGTTCTCTATCATGGTGGAAGGAACCATTTTTCGGCCTGGCTAATGGCTCGGGGCGAAATCCAGATAGCGGAGCACCTTGAAACCCTGAAGGTAACTGATTTCCCCGGCGCGGATGCCATCAGGGATCATATTATCAGGGTAACAAAAAATGTTGAAACTACAGTATCTCGCGGCGGGGTTGTGGATTTCAGTCCTAAGTTCCTTGATGAAGATAACCTGATATTAAGGCTTGCTCCCGGTTCATTTGGCGGTAAGGGCAGGGGAATAGCTTTTATAAATACTCTGCTGCAGACAAAAGAACTGTTCAGCGGAATTGAGAATGTATCGATTAAGATACCTAAAACAGCAATCATTGGCGCGGAAGAATATGAGAATTTTATAAACAAACACGATCTTTATGGAATTCATATGGATCATGGCTATGATGAAGTCAAACAGATTTTTCTTTCTAAGCCGCTTTCTGAGGAGTTAGTATCAAAGTTAAGGGTTTATCTTGATAGAACAACTTCACCGCTTGCGGTAAGGTCATCGGGGATGTTTGAAGATTCAATATCAGAATCGTTTTCAGGAATTTACCAGACATTTCTTATCCCCAATAACCACGAGAGCCTGAATGAAAGATTGAAGAATCTTACAGACGCTATTAAGCTGGTTTACGCTTCAATTTATTCCAAACATGCCCGCAGTTACTTTGAGGCAATAAATTACAGAATTGATGATGAGCGGATGGCTGTAGTTCTTCAGGAAATTGTAGGAATAAAGTATGATGATATATTCTTCCCGCACATTTCAGGTGTTGCGCAGTCATACAATTTTTACCCTATTGCGCGCTTCAAGCCTGAAGATGGTATTTGTATTTCAGCGGTAGGATTGGGGAAATATGTTATTGACGCAGAAAAAGCATTTCGCTTCTGTCCAAGGTATCCTAAAATAGATATTGTCGATCCTGAAACACAGTTGAAAGACACACAGTCGTTTTTTTACGCGATTGATATGGAACGGGGCATTTCAAATCTTGCACAGGGTGAAGATATTACACTGAAAAGAGTTGAAATAGCCGACGCGGAAACACTTGGAGTACTGGATGATGTTGTTTCTGTGTATGACCCTCAGGATAATAAAGTTAAGGTCGGGTTAAACCATAAGGGACCAAGGATAGTTAACTTTGCGGGTATACTTAAGTATGACCTGTTTCCGTTTGCGAAAGTTTTAAGACGCCTGCTTGAAATTATTGAAAGTTCAATGGGACTTCCGGTTGAAATTGAATTTGCAGTTAATCTTGATGAGAATAATCCGGGTTTTTACATTCTTCAGTTAAAGCCCCTGATAAGAAGCAGTGAATTTTTTACTATCGAAGAAGACGAAATTGTTAAAGAGAACCTTATACTTTATACTGAGCGGGGCATGGGTAACGGCAAAGTTGAAAACATATCTGATATCATATATGCTGTGCCGGAACTCTTCAATAAAGCAAAGACAGAGCAGATGGCACTTGAAGTTGAAAAACTGAATGTGATGATGAAACTTGCGAAGAGAAATTATGTGCTGATCGCCCCTGGAAGGTGGGGTACCCGTGACCGCTGGCTGGGTATACCAGTGCAGTGGCCGCAGATATCAAATGCGAAGGTAATTGTTGAAACAGATCTTGATGATTTTAAAGTTGATGCTTCTCTTGGCTCGCATTTTTTTCATAACATAACATCGATGAATATAGGCTACCTGACAGTGCACCAATCCAATGGCAGAGATTTTATTGACTGGGAATACCTGAGATCGATCACCCCTGAAAATACCACGGAGCATTTTGTGCATCTGCATCTTGATAAGCCCGTGAACATACTGATGGATGGAAAGAAGAGCATTAGCCTGATAGAGAAATAATTGTATTTCATCACTCACCGGGTGACTCCATTTCACCCGGTTAGCTTAACAATTGTTTTAGACATTTTTTTTCATAGGTGATATTGATATTATTCTTTGACCCGTTTTTTATATAGCTCCTAAGGGCGTGAACAGCAGCTTTCTTTTTGAATGATTCAATTTCCGGTTTCTTAAGATTCATTTCAAGTCCCTCAAGATACGGGAACAGTATATCTTTATTCTTTATGATCCATGGATATTTTACCTTATCAAACAGATCATAATGATCTACATAATCCAGGTCTGTATAATTCCACCCAATATGCACGTATAGTGTATCAATAAACATAATGTTACCATCGGCGCGGAGTATATTTTTCGTGTGAACATCACCATGACAAACTGTGTACACTGAATCCTTATTCCTTTTAACAGAGTTAATCTTGTGCATCTTCCCAAGAGTATAGAAGGCATCATTCAGGTCAAGATCAGTTATTGCAATCCCTTCAAGCCATTCAAACTCTATGAATGATTTTTTTGGTATTATTGAATAATTCAGTATGCGAGGAAAACAATCAATCTTTCTGCTCGAATATATGTTTACAATTCGCTTAATATCACTTATTTTTAGATGTTTCACAGTCATGATTATAACACAAAAATAGTTGTAATAATTAATTTATAAAATGACTATTTT